>JAYVJN010000396.1:0-4331 GCA_043769325.1 Acidobacteriota bacterium | reverse complement strand
TTCGGTTAGTTTGACGCCCTCGTCGTAGAAGAAAATCTTCATTTGGTCAAACAAAAAAGTGTGGGAATCGGGGTTGGATAAATCCACGCCGAAATGGTTAATGATTTGTGTCTGCTTTTGCAGCCAGGCTTGCCAGCACGGTTGGCAACACTCCGCGCCGATTTTCTGGCCTAACTCCGTCGGCAACGGCGCATAACCAATCGGCGGACGCTTTTCGCCGCAACGGGCGCATTTGATTTTGTCGGATGAAAACATATTCTGCTCCTTCGTGAAACGTGAATCGTAAATCGTGACCAGAGAAACTGTCTAATCACGATTTACGATTTACGCAAAACTTCCTGTGCCACTTCTCTATCGTCGAAATGTGTCTTTTCGCGCCCGATGATTTGGTAATCTTCGTGGCCTTTGCCGGCGATTAACACGAGGTCGCCGGTGTTTGCTTGGGCGATGGCGCGATGGATGGCGGCGCGGCGGTCTGTAAGGCGTTCGTAAGGCCGGCCCGTCTCGCGCAAGCCAACTTCTATGTCGTCCAGAATCCGTTCCGGGTCTTCGGTGCGCGGGTTGTCGGAAGTGGCGATAACGATGTCGCTCAGTTCGCCCGCCAGACGGCCCATGACTGGGCGTTTCGTGCGGTCACGGTCACCGCCGCAACCGAAAACCGTGATGATTTTACCCGCAGCGACGGCCCGCGCCGTGCGTAAGACATTTGCCAGCGCGTCGTCGGTGTGGGCGTAATCCACCACGACGGTAAAATCGCCGGCGTGCGGCACGGTCTCGAAACGCCCCGGTGCGCCGCCGCAAGTCGTCATCGCCCGCGTAATGTCAGCCAAATCACAGCCTAAAGCCAGCGCGACGCCCGTTGCCGTAAGCAGGTTGTAAAGATGCGGACGGCCCACGAGTGGTGTCTGCGCGGCAACCTCGCCAGCCGGTGCGCGAAGCGTAAACTCCATGCCGCCCAGAGTTTCGCGCACATCCGCTGCCGTGATGTCCGCCTCGTTGTCCAGCGCGTAAGTCACGACGCGCCGGCCCGCCGCGCGTATTTCCGCCGCCAGTTCCGCGCCGTATTCGTCGTCCGCGTTTATTACAGAAACATCGGGAAAGCTGCCCAAACTGCCGTCAAAGAGACGCTTTTTGGCGGCCCAATACGCCTCCATCGTCTTGTGGTAATCCAAATGGTCGCGGGTCAGATTGGTAAACGCCGTGACGCTATAATGCAAGTTGTCGCAACGATTTAAGTCCAACGCTTGGGAAGAGGCTTCCATCGCCGCCACGCTGCAACCGGCTTCAACAGCCTGGCGCAAAAAGCGTTGCGTGTCGCTGGTTTCGGGCGTCGTATATTCCGCCGGCCCGCGCTTGTCGCCCACGCGAAACTCCACCGTCGTCATCATCGCGGCCCGTTTTCCGGCGGCCTCGCACATCGCGGTTATCAAATAGACGCACGTTGTCTTGCCGTTCGTGCCGGTCAAACCAACCAATTTTAGTTGGCGCGAAGGTTGTCCCTGAACCAAATCGGCGGCAACGGCTTGGGCCTTACGCGCATGAGTTACCTGCAACCACGCGCCGGCAAAACCGTCGGGACAAGGCTGCTCGGAAATCACGCCCGCCGCGCCGTTTGCCATCACTTGCGGGATAAAATCGTGCGCGTCGAAACGCTCGCCGCGAATCGCCACAAACAGGCAGCCCGCCGCCGACTTGCGCGAATCGTGGGTTACGTCGGTGACGATTAACTGGCCGTCGCCGTGCAGCTTGGCGTTGGTTGCCGCCGCGATGTTTCGTAGCGTGACGGTGTTTTGTGTATTCATGCAGACGTTAAGCAAGCGCGTTTATTTCGTCTTTCGCTAAACCTGTAAGGGCGGCAATAGCCGACGCCTCAAAGTCCTGCGCCTTCATCTTGCGGGCCAACGCCAAAAACATTTCCCGCTGACCTTCTTCACGGCCTGTGGCGCGGATGGCCTCTGCCAAACCCTTGGCGAAACCTTCTTGGTATGCTGTCTCAAGGCAGTTTTTGATCTCATAGTGGTACTCTATATCGGTAAACGGCTTGAAGTATTTTTCGTACATAAAACTACCCTTGTTTGGTGGTGGCTTCGAGCATATTTCAGCGTTTCCTTGAGGTTAGCAAGGTTCAACCACTTCAGGATCGTTATCATCAATAGACATTATTCGGAATAAGGTTTGATAAATTGCCACTAGCTTCAGCTAGTGGGGCTAAGTCTAGCAACAAGCCGGCTTTAGCCAAATCTAAAGAAAAAACAAAGCGCCTTTTTGCTTTAGCTAAAGCTCATCGGCGGCCCACCATAATTTTTCTAAATTCGGCTAAAGCCTGTCTTAGGTTGATTTTCGCCTCCCACTAGCTGAAGCTAGTGGCAAATTATGGCGGCTCAGATATGCAATGCCGTTATTTCAAATAATGTCTGATTTTGATAAGGGTTTGGCAGTGCGGCATTGGGTGGCACAAACCAAATCTCTACTTTATCCGTCTCATACTCGCCTGTTTCCACTACTTGTATGATGTGAATGCGGGTAGATTTAACGCCATGTGTTTTGATTAGTTTAGCCCTCCAATTCGCCACCAAGCGTTTGAAGTCCACTGGCTTAAAATCATCATCTTCATCAAGTTTTTCCGGTGTCGGTCTCAAACGCAGAACAAAACAGACATCAATTTTAGGGTCGGCTTTAAGCGTTTCGATAAAGCCTTCTTCAATCCATTTTTTGCTTTCTGCGTCTTGAAAGTCAAACTTGCTAAACTCTCCTAGCATTTGCTCTTGGCGAGGACGTTTTTCACGAAGCCTCTTGGTGACGGGCGGGGAATCATCCGGCGATAGAATCCATAACTCAATTTCCGTATCTTGTGACTCGCTTTCGTCGGCAGATACGCCCCCAAAGAGGATTTTCACTCTATTGCTAGCGATACCGTAGCCGATTAGCGCCTGAGCTTCCAGGCGGGCGGTTCTGCGCCAGGCCCCAACGGTAGATTCTTTGCGATTGCGGGCGACGATATAGGCAACCTTGTTTGGTTGAAGGCGCAGAGCTTCGGCAAAAGAGGCTAATTCTACGCTGCCTTCGTAAAAACCGCCTTCAAAATTGAGGTTTGTATATCCCTCATACTCGGCGAAATTGCCGTCTGCGGTAGCCACGCCATTCTCGTACTTTTCACATTGCGGCGTTGCCGCGCCGCGCGGCGCAACCCAAAACTCCGTGAAAATGTTTGTCGTGTTTTTGTAATTGCCACAATTGGTTAGATGCAGTAGCTTTACGTCCACGCCACGATTAGCAACCAGGTAATTTTTGATCCAGCGCAAAATTCGGTTGGCTGTCCCGCTTCTGTCACCCGTAGGCCCATAGGAGAGGAGATAAGCATCCAGTTCCGGCGATTGCTGTAACGCCACAGCAAGCAAGTCTGGCTGCGGCTGGCAACTGTTATAAGGCCCGGACATCTCATACAGTTTGGTAAGTTGGGTGATTTGCCACTTTGTATCAGTTTGCTGCGTTGCTACCCAATCAGAAGCGAATAAAAATAGCCCCAGAGCAATCAACAAAGATATGCGGCGATGTATTTTGGGATTCATGTAGCCTTCTCAACTTTCACAGAGCATTACACTTATCGCGCCTGCCCCGCGGTGGCTTCGAGCATATCGTGGCGGGTGATGATGCCGATGATGCGCCCGTAATCTTCGACCAGCGCGGCGGGCGATTCTTGCAGCGCGTGGAGAATTTCCGAGGCCGGCGCGCCTTCGTTGACGACGGGGAAACTCTCGCCCATCACGTCGCGCACGGGGCCTTGCAGCAAGTCGTTGTTTTCCAAGACTTTCGCCAGCACGCGGCTTTCGCGGAAGGCCCCGACAGACGCGCCGTTTTCCAGCACCGCCAGTTGCGTTAAGTCTAACTCCTGCATCTTTTCCAAAGCTTCCGCGACAATTGTATCGGGCGCGACGTGGATGAGGGCGCGAGGGCTGCGCGCGCCTTTGGTGTCCAGAATCAGGCCGGCGGTGATGCGTTGCGGTTCGAGCAGACGTTTTTCCTTCATCCATTCATCGGATTGGAATTTGCTCAGGTAGTGTTCGCCCGTGTCGCAGACGATGAAAACGACGATGCCCGATTCGTCCAATTCACGCGCCACTTTCAGCGTCGCCGCGAAATTCGTGCCTGTTGAACCGCCGCAGAAGATGCCTTCGGTGCGCCCCAATTGTCGCGCCAAATTGAAAGATTCCTGGTCGGTGACGTTAATAATATCGTCCACATATCTTAATTGGACATTCTCCGGCATGACGTTCTGGCCGATGCCTTCAACCAACCAGGGCGTGGCTTTGATAATGTGGCCGGTTTCTTTG
>JAYVJN010000395.1:0-2809 GCA_043769325.1 Acidobacteriota bacterium | reverse complement strand
ACCTACGCTTACGACACTGACAACCGCCTCACCAATCTGACCGACAACACGGGCGGGGCCTTCACCTTCGGCTACGATATAACCAACAAAATGACCACTCGCGCCATGCCCAACGGCGTCGGCGTAAATTACGCTTACGACGGCATGAACCGCTTAACGCAAATGGGTTACACGCAAGGCGCGAACACCCTGGCGAGTTTCGCTTACGGCTACAACACCGCCAGCCAAATCACTGGCGTCACCGAGCCAAGTAATACACGCGGTTACACTTACGACAATGTGGACAGACTCACGGGCGCGACCTACACCAACAGCCAGCCGACGGAAAGCTACGCTTACAACGGCGTTGGCAAAGCCGCAAAATCATGGGCATATGGCCTGGTGAGGCCAAGCCGCACCGCACATCAGGCGGCAAAGCCGCAGCAGCCACCTTTTCTGACAGCTATTCAAGACAAAAGAGTCACACATCAAATTGGCCTTATCTTTTACCTCGTTAAATCGTAACTGATTAGGTCTGGGCCGGGAGCGCGCGCTTCCCAGCGTGCCGCGAACGCCGCCAGGCGTGAGCCGGTGGCACGGAGACGAGGTTTTCTACCAGTGCTGCGTGTTATGTACCCGCCGCGCCTGATGGCACGGCCAGCACGCTGGGAAGCGTGCGCTCCCAGTGCGCGTACCTAATCAGTTACGTTAAATCTATTTTTGCCGCCGTGACGGGCGATTCTCCGCGAAATTCGTCATTATAAGAAAGCCCTGATTGCAACAGTATTCAACTTGCATTATTCTGGTAGGGTTTTACAGGTATAATTGGTTTGCTGTGTTCTGCGTCAAGCGGTTTTATGAAGCGTTGTTGTTTTTTCTTACTCTACTGGACAGGTTTAACGCGCCTGATGGCTTGGCGTACGCGCCGGATGGTAAAGATTCTCTGTTACCACAGCGTGACGCAACGCGCCCTAGGAACCGCTGACCAATACAAGTTACATTTGCCGGAAAAACTGTTCCGCGCCCACCTTGCGCATCTGGCGCAGTTTTACCAGGTTATCCCATTACGCGACTACATCGCGGCGCAACGCGCGGGCCGGCCTTTGCCCGATAACGCCGTCGTACTGACTTTTGACGATGGCTTCCGTAATTTCCATACTGTCGCCGCGCCGATTTTAGCGGAATACAACTTCCCCGCTACGGTTTTTATCATTACCGGCAAAACCGACGCCGGCGCGCCCGCTCAAGCATCTGTGACCTGGCAAGCGGATGACGACAAAGAGCATTTGACTTGGTGTGAAGCAAAAGAATTGGCGCGCACGGGGCAAGTGGAAATCGGTTCGCATACCCATACGCACCAGCGTTTGCCACACTTAACCGCAAGCGAAGCGCATCAAGAGATAAACGCCTCTTTAACGCAAATAGCGGCGCAGCTAGGCGAAGCGCACCCGCCGCTCTCTTACCCGCACGGGCAAATGTCAGCCTCGGTCAGACTGTTAGCCAAAGATTTGGGGCACTCCTGCGCGTTATCTTCTGAGCTTGGCGGCAATGGCGCGGATGCCGACCTCTTTGCTTTGCGCCGCGTCGTCATCGCCTCTGACGACGGTTCCGCCACTTTTGCCGCGCGTCTGGCCGGTGTCACTTGGCGCACGCATCGCCTCTCGCTCCGTTTTTTAGGCGACAATCGCCTACCCTCTCCGGTTGACGCTTACCCCGAACAATAAGATTTGCTAATCACGCCGGCAGATAAAAAAAGGCTCATCGGCCCTGACGCCGTAAAGTTGTGCCTCCGCTTCGCTCAACCAGGGCGCAATCGCTTCGACACGCCATCCGGCTTCGCGCAAACGCTGGGGGAAATCGCGCCCGTAACCGCGCTGATTGCCGGAATAACGCTTGTCGGAAAAGCCAAATTCTTCGGTTTCATCGCGTGGTTGTAGCCCCGCCGAAATGATTAACTCGCCGTTTGAACGCAACACGCGGCGCAGTTCACGCATCGCGGCGCGGTCATCCGGCACTTGTTCTAAAACGTGGTGACACCACAAAAAGTCAAACGATTCATCACAAAACGGCAGCTTCTGCGCGTCGGCCAGAACATCCACGCCGCGCGTCGCCAGCAAATCCATCCGATACAAGCGCAATCCGGGCGCAGTTTCCCAAATTGCCGCCAAAGCCCTTTCCGGCGCAAAGATAAGCCCGGCCCCACGCTTGCGGGCCAGGCCGTATTCGTTTTTCAGCCACAAATAAAAAAGGCGATGCCGCGCGTGGCTATCGCACTGCGGGCAAGCCGTGTTCGGCACGCGGTAGCCGGTTTCACAGTAATCGTAGAACCGCCGCCCGCGCCAACCGCAACAAGGGCATTGATAACGCGCCGGCAACAATTTATTCGCCGCCCGCGCCCGCGCCAAAGGCCACGCCACCCGCGCCAACAAAGAGGTGGCCGCCATCAAACCATGTTCCCGCATCTGACTGCGATACCAAGACAACACTAATCGTTTCCTAAAAGTAGTTTGCCAAACACGAACGCCCGGAGACGCCCGTGTTTGGCAAAGTTATGTGTGAAGCGTTATGGCACTATCGGACATTCAGCGTTGGCGCGTGTTGCGCCGGTGCTAAACCGTTGTTGATATTCAGCCGAGGTGACAAACGCGCAAACCATGTGTGTCAGCAAAGTTGGGAGCATTATGCACTGTGTCCAAGATTTTGGCAAGGATTAGTCCAAATATCCCGGCAATTCGGGTGTAATCAAAAGTGAAGCGGCTCTGCCGCCGGCTGTGCGGCGACGGCTATGCCTCGCCGGAAACCACGCTCTCTCAATAATTTGGGGCTACGC
>JAYVJN010000394.1:0-4126 GCA_043769325.1 Acidobacteriota bacterium | reverse complement strand
GGTTTATCGCCCGATGCTGTCGCGGAAATGGCAGAAATTTACCTGGACGGTTTACAAAGCGAAGGCATTTTCGGCTGTCTGAAACACTTCCCTGGTATTGGCGCGGGTGCGGTTGACGCCCACGAGGATTTGCCGTCCATCAATCTTACGCGCACGGAAATCGGCGGATTAGACCTCGTGCCGTACCAAAAATTGTTCGCCCAAGATGCGGTAAACGCGGTGATGATTGGACATGGCTATTACCCGCAGCTTTCGCCGCAAAACCCGCCCGTCTCTGCGACATTGGACGAATATATCGTTACCAAACTCTTGCGCGAAGAATTGGGCTTCCGTCATTTAGTCGTCACCGACGATATGGAAATGGGCGCGGTGGCGAAGCACGTCGGGTTTGAGCAAGCCATCGTCGAAGCGTTCCGCGCCGGTTCGGACATGATACTCATTTGCGCCACGCCCGAACTGATGCGGCGCGGCTATCACGCGCTTACGCAAGCCATTAACGACGGCACGATTAGCGAAAACAGAGTGCAAGCATCCTTAGCCCACATCGCCGCCGTCAAAGCAAACACGCCGCCAGTCGCGCCGTTTGATGCCGTGCGGCTGCAAGAGTTGTCGGGCGAAATCGCCGCGCTCAATCAAAAGTTGAACTACTCTTACGGAAGATGAATTTCGTGAGAACAGCAAAATAGTTGCGATTGGAGCGCGGACAGCCTTGTCCGCAAACGAGCCGAAAGGCGAGTAACGCCCGTGTGTAACAAGCCTCGTTTACTGTCCACGCGCCTCTGTTGTGACCTCTTTCGCACTCACGCGCTCATGCGGGGACAAGGCTGCCCGCGCTCCGGTCTTAATGCGTTTCCTTTGAGTTTTGAGTAGGAGTTAAGTTTAATGAAATCTCGTCTTTACATCGGCTTATTGCTGTTACCCTTGTTTCTTTTTTCTTTTGCCGGCAGTTGCCGCAAGAATACCAACCCGCCGCCGCGTTTTTCGCAGCCTTTGGTCTTCAAAATTAACGGCAGCAGCGCGGCGGTGCGCCAGTATTCGGGCGTGATTCAGCAACAACTGGCCGCCGTCGGAATTCCCTGCAACATTGACGCGGTAGAGCGCAACACTTTGCTTGACCAAATGCGCGCCGGCCAGTTCCAACTCGGCACCGGCAACTGGATTGGCGGCAACCAAGACCCGATTTTCCTCAAGGATTTATTCGGCACGGGCGCGCCCTTCAATCGCGGCAAATACTCCAATCCAGACATTGACAAATTTCTCAATGAAGCCGTGCTGACCGCCGACAGAACCAAAGCCATCGGACTCTACACCCAAGCGCAACAACAAATTAGCGACGAACTGCCGATGCTGCCACTGTGGTACAGCGAAAACATGATTGTCGCCCGCAAGGACGTGCAGAACATCAAACCCGACCCCAGCGGCGATTTCCGTTACCTCGCCCAAGTCACAACGGGGCCGCGCACTGAACCCTTTACCGTCGCCTTTGAAGCCGAACCGGAAACGCTTGACGGACTTTTCGGCACCGACGGCCAAAGCGAACGGCTGCGCCAATTGCTGCACACTTCTTTGGTTAGAAAGAACGAAAAGTTTGAGTACGTCGGCGACCTGGCCAGCGACATCCAAACCACGCCAGACAATCTTTCGACCACTTTCACTATCCGCGACGGCGTGACTTTTCACGACGGCAAACCCGTAACCTCAGCCGACGCCAAATATACGCTCGACACGCTCTTAAACGCCGACGCCAAAGCTCGTTCGCGCAAGGCCGGCCCGTATTTTGCAAAGGTTGACGGCAAAGATGTCTCTTACGTTGAAAGCATCACCGCGCCGAACCCGAAAACGCTGGTTATCAAACTGAAAAAGCCCTGGCTGCAACTTTTGTCCAACCTCGTTTCCGTGCCGATAATCCCCGCCGGCAGCGCGGCGCAACAGAAAGATAAACCCATCGGAAGCGGCGCGTTTAAGTTTGTCAGCTACGACAAGACCAACAAAATCCTAGACTTGGAAGCCAACGAAAATTTCTGGGGCGGTGCGCCAAGTATCAAAAAACTCCGCGCCAAAGTGATTCTCGACGCCGGCACGCTGCAAGCCGAACTAAAAGCGGGCAAGGTTGATTTGGCCTCCAACGCCATCAGCCTCTCGCCCGACGTGCTGAACACCTTGAAACAAGACGCGAATCTGCAAGTAGTCCAGGCCACCGGCGCGAACATTGTTTACTTGCTTTTCAACGCCCAAAGCGCGCCGCTCAACGACAAGCGCGTGCGCCAGGCCATCGCTTACGCCATTGACCGCGAATCCATCGTCAAAAGCTTGCTGCTGAATCAAGCCCGCGTCGCGCACTCAATCTTACCCGAAAGTTCATGGGCCTACACGCCCGGCACGAAATACACCTACGACCCCGAAAAAGCCAAGAAAATTCTTGACGACGCCGGCTTCATGGCGAAGTAAGTTGGCAATCAACTTTCACTTAACTAAAGGCGCGCAAGCAATTTGCGCGTCTTTTTCATTGACTGACTTACGTTCTGAGCATACAATTCTGTTTACGCTTTTGACATTTCTAAGGAGTATTTATGGCCCAAGCAAATATGGTAAGGCTCAACGAAGCATCGCACCGCACGCTTCGCCAACTAGCGGAAACGCTTGGCGAATCTATGCAAGCTGTTCTCGCGCAAGCGATTGAAGATTATCGCCGCAAGCAATTCTTCGCGCAAATGGATACTTCTTTTGCCGCGTTGCGGGCCGACGAAACGGCTTGGCAAGAAGAATTAACTGAACGCGAAGAATTATCCGGCACGTTGCTTGATGATTTTATCGAAGCCGAAGTTTGGCGTGAAGACGGGAGCGTAACCAATGGCGGCTAATATCTTACGCGGCGAAATCTGGCTGGCGAATTTCGACCCGACGATGGGCCGCGAACAAGCGGGGCTACGTCCGTGTCTGGTGGTTTCCGATGACCGTTTCAACCAAAGCCGGGCTGAATTAGTCATCGTTGTTCCGCTCACTTCAAAAAGCAAAGGGGTTCCTTCGCACGTCGCCATCACGCCACCGGAAGGCGGTTTGCTCGTCAACAGCTATGCCAAGTGCGAGGACATCCGCTCTATCTCAACGGCCCGCCTACGAAGGCGTTTAGGCCAGGTGAAAGCCGAAACTATGGTGGAAGTCGAAGAAAAATTCGTTTTTTGCTGTGCTTGTGAGATTTACACACGCCAATCCTATGCTTCCGGCTCTTTTTTGCCGTTGCGACCTTCGCTTAGGTAACGCTCCAGGACATTGATAAAGATATTCAGCCGTTCGCCTGTTTCACCCAACTTTCGCACTGTTTCCGTATGTTGCTTTCGCATTTCTTCCTGTTGCTTTCGCATTTCTTCCTGCGTTTCGGATTGAGTGCCAACTAAGGCTACAACAGTAGCCAAAGCCTTAAACAGTATTGTGGTTTCCTCTTTGCGCGAGGCCGCTTCGATTGCCAAAGCGTCTTGCAATTTCTGTATATCAACCGAAAATTGCGCTTGTTGGTTGATAATAAACTCCATCTGGCGGGCTGTTTCTTCGCTCATTTTGGCTCCTTTCAAGCACATTTTAGCACAACACGGCAACGAGTTGAACGATTTCACCGTCATTTATTCGGGATTGGCGCAACGCGCCGAGTAGTCATACACTTTCCAGCTAGAAACCAGGCAATAGCGTACCAATGCGGAAACACGCACGCGCGTAAGTGTGCCCTTTGCGCCCTTGACGTAGTGCGGGCTTCTGCATTGCACACTTTCTCACTGGAAATGGTATCAGTAGTCAGTAGGGGCGCGTTGCCTAATTCAGGCGCGAACCGCTGCCCGGTCTGCGCCAATGACTTTCCGGCGCGCTTCGTCAGGAGGAATTACTAAGCAGGTCAGCAAAAGTTTTGCGACGTAATCCCGGCTGCGGAAGCCCACACTTAGTCAAGGGCGTCTGTCCGGCCCGCAACCACGCCCTTACTTCGTGCGGGCTTCCGCATTGTGCCGCAAAACTTATGCTCAGGTACTTATCTTCTTCTACTATAGACTTCAAGAAAAAGAATTATCTGCGGAACACGCGAAACACACGGAAAAAAGCAGCCAAGTTCTGTGTTTGCTTATTTCCGCGTTTTCTGCGC
>JAYVJN010000393.1:0-10411 GCA_043769325.1 Acidobacteriota bacterium | reverse complement strand
GCGCTAACACAGGCGCGAACCGCCGCCGCCGTCGCGGTCTGCGCCAATGACTTACCGGCTTGCGTCGCCAGTAGCAACATCTGTCTTTTTCTACTGCCTACTGCCTACTGGCTTCTACGCGCTAATAACGACTGAATAGGTTTGGGCTGGGAGCGCAGGCATCTTGCCGGCCGCGAACGCCGCCAGGCGTGAGCGGCCTCGCCACACCAAGCCCGCCCGGTGCAACCAGGGCGCGATGTCTGATTATCTGCCCTGTGAAGTTGCCTAAAGCGGGCCATGCCTGACGGCACGGGGTCGCACGCAAGATGCGCGCGCTCCCAGCTTGTGCCCTATCAGTTACCGCTATTCAAAGGTCAGTGAGGCCGGCGAGAGCAGGGCCAACGCGCCCGTCACCTTAAAACTATACGCCTTGAGTTTGCCGCCGTTTTGCCATTCACACAAATCTTGGTTGGACGCTACGGCGCAATTGCTTTATCCTTCCGTTTGCCGCCGTTTTGACACACGACAAACTTTTTGAGGAGAACTTTTGTATGTTTCGCCGTAGTTGCGCGTTTTTTATCCAGCCGATACTGCTTTTTGTTTTCGTGGCGACGCTCGCCGCGCAGCCTGCCGCCGATAATCGCCCGGCGGAAGTAAAAGCCTTTGACAACCTGAACTGGCGCAACATCGGGCCGGCCAACATGAGCGGGCGCGTGGCCGATGTGGAGGGCGTGCCGGGCAATCCGAATGTGGTTTATGTCGGCGCGGCTTCGGGCGGCGTGTGGAAAACCGTCAATGGCGGCGTCTCGTGGACACCCATTTTTGAGCGGCAAGGCACGCAATCCATCGGCGACATCGCTCTGGAACCCAATAACCCGGACGTTATCTGGGTGGGCACGGGCGAAAATAATCCGCGCAACAGCGTCTCGCCCACCGGCGACGGCGTTTATAAATCTACCGACGGCGGCAAGACTTGGCAAAACAAGGGCTTGCGCGAAACCGGCGCTATCTCGCGCATCGTCGTTCACCCGACCAACCCCGACATCGTTTACGTCGCGGCGCAGGGCCGTCTGTTTGGCCCTAACGAAGAACGCGGCGTCTTTATGACCAACGACGGCGGCAAAACCTGGGCCAAAACGCTCTATATTGACCCGCAGCACGGCGCGTGCGATTTAGAGATTGACCCCGCAAACCCGAATATTCTTTACGCCGGTATGTGGCTTTTTGAGCGCAAACCCTGGACGCACACTTCGGGGAGCGAAAAAGGCGGCCTGTTTCGTTCGCTGGACGGCGGGCGCAACTGGAAAAAGGTTGAAGGTTTACCCAAGCTGATGGGGCGTTTAGGCGTCCGCGTCGCGCCCTCGAACACCAACGTCGTCTATGCCATCACGGAAACCAAAGAGGGCGCGCTCTATCGTTCCGAAGACAAGGGCGAGACCTTCAAACTCGTCTATAAAAACCACAATATCGTCGGGCGTGGCTTTTATTACGCCCGCGTGCGGGTTGACCCTAAGGACGAAAACCGCGTCTATGTCGTCTCCGGTTCGTTGCACCTTTCAATTGACGGCGGGCAGAGCTTTCGCAACATCACGGGCCGCGTCCATGTTGATTTTCACGCGCTGTGGATTGACCCCGTAACCCCCAAGCGTTTGTGGAATGGACAGGACGGCGGCGTTGCGCTTTCCAGCGACGGCGGCGCGTCTTGGGAAGCCTTTGGCAATCTGCCCGTAGGCCAATTCTATCAAGTATTTGCCGACAACCGGCAACCCTTTTATTACCTCTCCGGCGGCCTTCAGGACAACGGCACCTGGACAGGCCCCAGCCGCACCCGCGAACCCGCCGGCATCGCCAACGATGATTGGCGTATGTTCAGTTTCGGCGACGGATTTTTCGCCATCGCCCACCCCGACAACCCCGATTTATATCTTTCAGAATCGCAAGGCGGTTCGGTCTATCGCACCGATTTCCGCACCCGCGAACAGCAAATAGTCGTGCCTTATTACGGCCCCGGCGGGGCGGCGCAGAACAACAAATTCCGCTTCAACTGGAACGCCCCGCTCATTCCTTCGCCACACGATAAAAACACGGTCTATCTGGCTGGCAACGCTGTGTTTAAGTCCACCGATTTTGGCCTCAACTGGACACAAATCAGCCCCGATTTGACCACCAACAACAAAGACCGCCTGAAAGACGCCGGCGGGCCGGTGTATTTTGAAAACACCTCGGCAGAGTACTTTTGCACCATCATCAGCCTGGCCGAATCGCCCTCGCAAGCGGGCGTCATCTGGGCCGGCGCGGACGACGGCAAACTGCAAAGCACCAACGACGGCGGCAAAACCTGGACGGACATCAGCAAAAATGTGTCCGGCGTGCCGGCAGAAAGTTCCGTCTCGCACATCGAATTTTCCCGCGCCGCCGCGAACACGGTTTACGTCAGTTATGACCGCCATAAATTCGATGACAACAAGCCTTACGTCTTCAAAACCAATGACGGCGGCAAAACCTTTGCCAACATCACCGGCAACCTGCCCGCAACGGCTTACGTCCACGTCGTCACCGAAGACCGCAAAACCCCAAACCTGCTCTACGCCGGCACGGAAATCGGTTTGTACGGCAGCTATGACGGCGGCAAAACATGGATTTCATTGGGCTTAAAGAATCTGCCCAACGTCGCGGTGCACGACATTTTAGTCCACCCGCAGGCCAACGACCTTATTCTCGCCACGCACGGACGCGCCCTCTGGGTTTTCGACGACGCCACGCCTTTACAACAGATGAATGCTGATGTTTTGAAAGCCGACGCGCATCTTTTTGACGTGCGGCCCGCGCTGCGGTTTTCTTCCAGCTTCACGCGCTACGGCGGCGGCGACAAGCCTTTTTACGCGCCCAACCCGCCCGCCGGAGCATTGGTTTATTATTATCTGAAAGACAAACCGGACGAAAAAATGCCCGTCAAAATGCAGATTTTCGACGCCGCCGGCAAACAGGTTGCCGAATTCAAAAACGCGCCTAAAGACAAAGGGCTCAATCGTTTCTCTTGGGATATAGGATATGAAGGGGCGCGTCTGCGCCGCCCGCCGACGGAAGAACAGATTCAATTCACCGGCCCGCCGCGCGGCCCAATGGTCTTGCCCGGCGTTTATACCGTGAAAATGTTTGTCGGCGACAAAGCCTTTGGCGAGAAAAAAGTGGAAGTGCGGCTTGACCCGTTGGTCAATACCGCTCCGGCAGATTTGGTCGCGCAGCTTGATATGTTGTTGAAACTGCGCGATATGCAGTCTTCTGCCAACGACGCGCTACGCTTTTTCGACAGCGTCAACGAACAACTCGCGGCCCTCGAAAAGACCGTCAAAGAACGGCTTGGCGAAGTCCCGCCGGACGTTAAAAAAGAGTTGGACGACTACAAAAAACGGGCCAAAGGAGTCTTTGACAAACTCGCCGCCGACCCCGACGACGGCGGTCTGCGCGAAGCCGCCAAACTCGCCGACCAACTCGGCGGGCTATACTATTCCGTTGCCAGCGCGAACGCCGCGCCCACTAACGCGCAGAGAGAAACCTTCGCCCAATTACAGCGCGAGTTTCAACAAACCATGCCGGAAATCCTGAAATTCATCAACGAAGGCGCAACCAAACTCAACGACGCGCTACGCCAAGCCAACGCCCCGACGCTGATGCTGGGCAAGCCCATAGAACTGCCGCGTTGAAGCCAGTAGGCAGTGGGCAGTAACTAAGTAATAGGCCAAAAATAAGTTTACCTACAATGCGGAAGCCCGCACTTAGTCAAGGGCGTAAAACATGGCACACTTACGCGCGTGCGTGTTTCTGCAAGATGATTGATGGGTAAGGTTATTATATTCGCATTACCAAGCTTATTTGTCACCGGTAACAACGGGCAAGCCCGCGTTTTTCCAAGCGACGTATCCGCCCACTAACGCGGCGGTGTTTTTAATGCCTTTGTCTTTCAAGAGTTGCGCCGCACCGGCGCTAGAGTGTTCGCTTGGTCAAGAACAGTAAGTGACAATCAAACGGTTAGTGGGGAATTCCTTGAGACGGCTTGCCGTGTCGCCGTAAGGAATGTTGACCGCGCCTTTAATGTGGCCCGCTTTGAACGCCGCCGCATCGCGCACGTCAACCAGAAAAACCTTGCTTTTCTTGCCTTTGAGCAGCGCGCTCACTTCTTCTTTTGAGATACGCCTGACGCTGTCGGTTTGGCTGCCGGAAGCTTGGCCGCCCGCGCTTAAACAAAGCGCCAGGCCCGCCAAAGCAAGCGTAAGAACGCCGTTTCGTAATAAGGAAAGTCGCATAAACTAAACTCCTTTGTAAAAGTAACCGCGCCGGACAATCCAGCGCGATTACTTTTTATCATGCCCTTTGCATCCAGGCAAATTAGGGCGCGGGCGGGCACTCCGCGTCGTTGCGTGTGACCAGCGGGCTAAAGCGCGTTTGGTATTCCGCGCTGCTGATAAAGGCGCAGACCATCGCCAATTGGCTGGGCGCGGAACGCGGCGGAAAGCGGTTCAAAATATCGAACCAGAAGTTGAACCCGCCCAAGTCCGGGTCGCGTCGCAGGTAGCCAAAATACTGTGTCACCACAAAAGCGCGGTTGTACTCGGCGTTGACGAACGCGGCGTTATTAACAGGGTTGGCGGCATCTTCTACGGCCAGACGGAACATCACCTGCCCGCGTCCGGCATTGCCGCCCCCCGCGCTGTCATACTGTGCGATGAGCGCGGCGCGTTGGGTCGAGAGATTGACGCCAAATGTGTTGAGCGTTGCCAGAATCGCGTCCACGAATTGCGCGCCGGTGGAAAGGGCGGCTGGGTAGCGCGTGGTAAATTCCGAACGCAGCACAAACGCATTAGCGAACGCGAGTTGCGTCTGGGCCAGATTTGCGCCGCCAACCACACGGGCGCGGTCAGCGACAAACACCGCGTAACTGGGCAACGTCATCGTTTCCGCGTTGGGGAAAGGCTGCGAATTGCCGTAAGCGGCGCGGTACAGACGATAGACGTAAGCCCCGGTTTGCTGGTATTCCAACTCAACAAAGAAGGCGGTGGAAACCTCGCGGCGGCGCGTGCTGAGAGTCGTTCCGGTGAGGCCCGTAAATTGGCCGGCCCAGAAATCGAAACCGCCCTGGTCGGGTTCGCGGCTGAGGAAGTCAGCGTATTGCTGGCGGGCAAAAAAGCGGCCCGTGTCAATCGGGTTGGTGGGCGAACCGGCGACATCGTTATCGGCGATATTCAGCGTCACCGTGCCGTTGCCGCCCAAACTGCCACCGACGGGGCTGCTCAGGGCCACGGTCAGATTTTCCAGCCCTTCTGCAAAGGAGTCGTCAGTAATCGGGATGGCGAAGGTCTTGATGGCTTGGCCTGACGTAAATGTTACCGCGCCAGAGACGACGGTGTAATCGCCGCGTTGCGTGGCTGCGCCGTCGGAAGTTTGATAGTTAACGGTGGTCGTGCCGGCCAGACTGCCCTGGCGCGTCAGCGTCAAGACCGCGATGCCGGTGGATTCCAACGTCGTGTAAGCGGGCCGGCTGAATTGCACCGTTGTCGCCGGCGCGCAGCCACCGCCTTGCAGCGACCAGTTTAAGAAGACTTCGCCGGAATCGCTACGGCTAACAGAACTGTCAAAGAAACCCGCCACCGCGATTTGGTAAACTGTACCGTTATTAGCGTTAAAAGTGACGCTGCTGGTGAGACCAATCGGGCCGTCGTCGCTATTCGCTACTAAGGCGAGTCCTGACACTGAGTTGCCCGTGTAAACTGCGAGCAAGCTGTCGAAGTTGCTGCCGTCAGTTGTCATCGTGACTTGGCCGCTGGCCGGGGCCGTCCAGCGATACCAAATGGATTTGCCACCGGGGTTATTGCCAGGCGACGGGCCATGATCAGGTTCGCCGATTTCTTTGGTAGCCTGATAATTTTGACTTAACACTGAACCCGTACAGCCGGTAATGACTTGCGCGGCGGCAAAAGCGTCATTAGCGGGGGCGGGTGGGTTAGGCGTCGGCGAAGGATTCACTTGCGGCGCGGCGGCGGGCGGGGCCGGGAAACCATCAGAGCGCACTCTTACCCACCAACTGCTCCAACGGCCTGGAATACTCGTATTTTGCGGCGGCGCGGCATACTCTTGCAGCGTCCATAAATCTAAGTCATTGGTTGGATCCACCACCGTCGCGCTGTAATCGCCCCAACGGTTAGCGGAATTATTGACTTGGTAATAAAAACCTTCGCCGGCTTTGAGAACGGCGTCCTCGCGCAAAGTGTTGAGCGGGTCGCTGCCGACGCGGAAAGAATAGTTCGCGCTGGCAAACTGTGTGTTGGAATAGCGTGAATAACCGATGAGCGCGTCGTTGTTGACGTTGACGGCTATGCTTGGGTAAGCGTAAAAGCTGTTGCCGCCGGGGTCGTCAATCACTCCGCGTTGTTGCACGGTGGCGGAGGTCGGGCTGAGTTGCCACCATTGCACCGCGCTGCGTGCGGCTGAATTTCCTGTCGGATAAAAAATCGTGTGGGTGCACCACAAAGAGCCGTTACGGAAAACAACGCTCTGCATCCGCGAATCCCCGTTGTCTATCCGGCTGAAAGAACCTGCTTGCGGCGCAAAATCAAAACCAATCATGCCTCCGAAGTGCGCCCAGGGAATCGGGCTTACGGGCAGTAGGCTGGTAGCGAGAAAACCGGGGTTAGCAACGGGGCCAGAAATTGTGTGAATGCGAAGCGCACCGTTAGTTTCGTTAAAACGGTTCACCAAATACTGCGTCTGTTCGCTGGGGCTATATGTTGTCGCCGGAAAAATCGTTGTGCCCACCGTACCAGGAACTAAAGTGTTGTAAAAGGTGAAAGGCGCACCGCTGTTGGCATAAATGTTGGCTTTTTGGAAAGCGTAAACCTGTGGCCGCACCAAGCGTCCGTCATTGGGTGTGCCGGGGTTGCCAAACATATTGAGGCTCACCGTAATCCAGTTGGCGTTGAAGCCGACGGACGGGAAATCAGCCCAGAGTTGGTCGGTGCTGTCAACGTCCACCCGAAACAGAAACCACTGGCCTGTCGGGTCGCTGTTGGCGGACGCGCCGATGAGAATTGAAGAATTAGCACTTTCCGCAAAGGCCACTGAGACCGCAATCCAGCGTTGGCCGTAGGGGTCATACTGAAAGCGTGGGTCAAAGGCTTCGGGGGAGGGGATATTTAAGGGCGACCAAAAACTTCCCGGCCCGTCAATGTCCACAGTGCGGATAATCGCGCCGTTACGGTCTTGGATGCGAATCCGCTCATTGGTGGCGGTCATAACGTGATTCGGCCCGACTGCGCCGTGCACGTCCGGCGGAAAGGAGCCGCCTGTTTGGTCAAGCGCTAAAAAGCTGGACAAGGGGCCAGGCGCAGGGACACCGGCGAAGAGATGTTCATTGATTCCTGTGGGACTGCTGATTTTGGACTTAACGCCGGATTCAGCGCGTAAAGGATGTTGCCAACCGTTCGGCATCGGCGGCGGCTCAGGTTCCCGGCCCGGCGCGTCTGTTTCGCGTTCTTTTTCGCCGCGTCCGGTTGATTCACCGGTGGCTTCCGGCAAATCCCGCAAAATCATGGTTGCCGATTTAGTGGCCTGGCCTTGCTTGCCGGTGTAGCGTTCCTCTTTGCCTGGCAACATGATGCCAGGTTCAGGGATAACGGAACCCTTGCCGCGCGGCTCTTGCGCGAGCGGGGCCGGGGCCTTCGCCGCAGTCGTGACCGGCTTTTTCGCGGCCACGCGATAGCCAGCGTTAAATAATGCGGCAATTGATATTATAGCCACGAGTAACCAGAATTTACGGGTTCTTAACATAACTCTCCTTGGTGAAAAATCAGTCGGCAGATAGTCTTTTGCCAACTATTTTTTGTCGCTTAAATCTGAAACTTTCCTAAAGCAGACACGCCGTCCGCTGTATCTATTAGCTTGTCAACACTAGCGCATTAAAAAGAGGGGAAAGAGAACTACGCCAACAAGCGCACCGGCGGACAGTTCCGGTATTATTTACTAGCCATCGAGCCCTAAGGCCGGAAACGTAAGTAAATATACAATAATTCGTTAAAATCAGAAAATCTTTTATTAACAAAACGGCCTTCCACAACTTGATGCAGTGAAAGGCCGGTTTTGTTGCTTGAAAACTTGATTACAAACGTGGCAGGGTAAAACTAAATTTTGAACCATGTCCGGCTTGGGATTCGACGGTCACAGTGCCGCCGTGTTGTTCGACCACTTCTTTGACGAACGCCAGCCCCAGGCCGGTAGAAGAATCGTCTTTGACCTGGCCCGACTGCGTCACGCGGTAGAATTTTTCCCATACGCGGTCAATCGCATTGGCGGGAATGCCGAAGCCCCGGTCTTCCACTTCAACGCGCACGGTTTCCAGTTCTAACCGCGTGGTAACGGTTACAGTCGTGCGTTCGGGGCTATAACGAATCGCGTTATCTACGAGATTATAAACAACTTGCGTGATGAGCATCTTGTCGGCGGCGACAGGCGGCACGCGGGTCGGGCGTTCTGCCGTCAGCCGTATGCGTTTGCGTTTAGCCTCGCCCTGAAAGTTTTCCAGGGTTTCGTTGACCAGTTCGTCCAAACGTAGCGGCACCTTAATTACCTCTTCTTTGTCAGCCGCTTCAAGTTTAGAGACGGAAAGGAAAGTGTTTATCATGCGCGTCAAACGCAGCGATTCGTTGCCGATAATATCAAGAAATTCACGCGCGTCCGGTGGAATGCGCTCGTCCATCGCCAACAGTTCGGCAAACCCGCTAATACTTGTGATGGGCGTGCGAAATTCGTGCGCCATCAGCGAAACCATGTCACTTTTTAGTTTGGCGTGCTCTTTCAGCCGCGTCACATCGCGCATGGACACGACCAGACAGAGCGGTTCGCCAACCTCGTCTTCGGCCCCCGCCGGTTCGCGGCTGAGAGCGATACGAAGCGCGAAGGTTTTTTTCTGCGCGTTAAATGGCAACTCGCGTTCGTAAGCCTCGCCGGTTTGCAGCACACGCCGGACGGCCAGCGACGGGTCGTCGAAAACATCTGTGCGAAAGCGGTTCAGCAACTCAAAAAAACTAGAGTTAGCCGCTTGTTTGGCGGTCAAACGCGCGATGCTGAGAAAAGTGGCATTGGTGTAGGCCAGCGTGCCATCGAGAAATGCCACCGCGTAACCGTCCTTTGACTCGGCCAGCGCGTGGGCCGTGAAGCGGTGTTCCGTCAAAAGGCCGCTCACCACGTCGAAAGCCGCGATGCGTTTTTCGGCGGCGCGTGGCGCATAAAAAGACCAAAAACCGGCAAATTTGCCTTGCCGACGCACCTCGTCGCGTTGGAAATCGCGGGCTAATTGCGCGCCCACCGCCGCCAGCAAGGGCCTGTCCGCTTCATCAAACGATTGCGTCAAGCGCAGCAACAAGGCTCCGACAGAACGATTTTGGTGAAAAAGCGGCATGGCTACATTTGCCGCCGCGTCAGCCGCGTTATTTTTGCCGGCGTCTGACAACAGTTCTTTTGCGGTAATAGCCGCTTCGCACAACTTGACGCCTTCGCGCCAGATAGCATTGGAGTTGTTCTCCGGCGTCACCGGCGCGCGCGCGCGCAGACGCGCCGCCGGAACAAGTTGCGCGTATTCGTCGCGCCGAAAAATGACCGCCTCATCTAACGGTAAAACGGTTGCCAATAGTTTCAAACCGCTCATCCAGCGTTCGTCTGCCGAGACAGTTTCCAGTTTGTGAAACTGCATTGTGGTTCCGATACGCTCTGTTAGTTGGCTATCAAGAATCCATAACTGCCTGACCTGAGAAGCTAAAGTTGCGCCTAAAAATGCCAAGCTGCCGGGGGCAAACATAATGTCCACCCGCAACATACGCGAGAGCAGAACGCTAAAACCACACCAAGCCGCCAAAAAACCGCCGACAGTAAGCCACGCCCAATGCGCTTTCAAACGGTCAGCAATAAGACATCCGGTTAACGCCGCCGCCATGATGAATAACGCGCCGTCAAACGGATGAAACATCTTGGCCAGGTGGGGTTCAACGACAAATGTTTCTTGGAGTGGCGCAAGCCAACCAATGAGCCAGCAAGCGATAACTAAAAGCCCCACGCTCACTGACAAAATGAGCGCAAGAAACGGAAATTTGTTATAGGGTCTGATTATTTGCACGGGTAAGATTGGGGTGGAAGGCAAGCCGGAATTTCGCGGGACATTTAGCCAAAGGGCCATGATAATTATAGAGCGTTTATAGCCGTTTGCCAATAGTTTTGTGGTTGTAGGTGGAAATCAGACAAGCAAAGCGGTATAAATTAACAGTTTTTACTGAAATCAGTTGAGAAGGAACGTAACTGATTAGGTATGCGCACTGGGAGCGCACGCTTCCTAGCGTGCTGGCCGTGCCATCAGGCGCGGCGGGTACACAACACGCAGCACTGGTAGAAA
>JAYVJN010000392.1:0-5220 GCA_043769325.1 Acidobacteriota bacterium | reverse complement strand
ACCAACGCCGCCGCCGCCGACCAGCGTTTCGCCGCGCTGATGGCCCGCGCCGCCAACGCGCCGAACACCAACGCCGGCACGGTTTCGCTGCTGTCGTCTTACATTTTCACGCCGGGCGCATTTCTCTACGTCACGCCGACGGGCGGGCAGAATACGATGACCACCGGGCCGCGCCGTCCCTCGATTGACGCGCCGCAGTTACGCGCCTCGTTTCTCAACTTCGCCGCTGCCATTCTGACGCGCCAGTTGCCGCCGCTTAATGAACCAAACGCGAAGGGTTTACGCACCAGCGTTTACCTCGTCGCTACGCGCTTACTTCCTTTGTTTGAAGAGTTTGCGCCGGATAGCGTCGGGGCTTTACGCTCACAGGTGGCCGCCGTCGCCGCAGATGTTGACGAAGACACACGCGACCCGCGCAACCCCTGGCTGACGCGCGGACTCGCGCCGGCGGGCGAAGGCACTAACGGCAGCGAAACTGCGCTGGAACGCGCCGAACGCGCCAAAACTGCGGAAGAACGCGATAGCTTCTACGCTTCGGCGGCTTTGGGTTTGCTGCGCAAAGAGCCAGCCCGTTGCTATGAGATTGCTGACAAAATCTCCGACAACGAACTGCGCAAAAGCCTTCGTAGTTATCTTGATTTTCAGCTTCTCAGCCAGGCTTTGCAAAAGAAAAACGGCACGGAAGCCCTGCGTTTGGCGCGCAAAGGCGATTTGACCAATATCCAACGAGTGTGGGGTTTGACCGAAACCGCCGCTTTGCTAATCAAGAGTGACCGCGTTACCGCCACCGAAGTTTTACAAGAAGCCGCCACGGAGACGCGCCGCATCAGTGGTTCGGACGCCAACCGCGTGCGTGGCCTGGTCGCCGTCGCCACGCGCTTTTACGAACTTGACCGCGCCCGCGCGTGGGAATTCATCAGCGAAGCCGTCAAAGCCGCTAACTCCAACGACACTTTCACCGGCGAAGACAGTTCCATCGAAGCTGGCGTGCGGGGTAAGAATTTCGCTTCAATTACCACCTCCAGCGTAGAAAGTTTTGACCTGGTAAACCTCTTTCGCACACTCACCAAAGAAGACATGAACCGCGCCATCCAAACCGCGAAAGGCTTTAATCAAGAGGCCCCACGCGCCACCGCTTTGCTCGCCGTCGTGCGGCAAACACTGGCGAAAAAGGGCAAAGAATCGCAAATTAGCCGCGAGACGGCGACTCAAAGCGTGGAGAATTAAGCAGGTAGTTCAAAGTTCCAGGTTCAAAGTTCCAGGTTCAAGGTTCAAAGTTCCAGGTTCAATGCTTACGCGGCGGCAGCGAGGGCATAAATTCAGCGTGCAGATAGACATAAGGGCTACTTTGAACCTTGAACTTTGAACTTTGAACCTTGAACTTTGAACTTTGAACCTTGAACTTGGAACCTGGAACCGTTACGCGGTACAAAATAAATTCGCCCAAGCGTTCGCCGGCGTCGCGTTGGTAAAATTGTTCCAGCCGCGCCGGAAAAGTTTCGTTCGCGCCGGTAATGGCGTATGACAAAGGCAACCGCGCCGCCGTCTCTTGGTTAAAACCCTGGCGAAAAGCAGCGTAACGCGCCACTTCCACCGTAATCTCTTCATCCGTCAAGGGTTGCGGGTTGGCAACCAGCCGGTTACTCAAACGGCCCCAACCGAACAGCGCGTAAACCGCGACGAAATTCCGCGCCCGCAGTTGCGCCGCCAACCAGTCTTCGTCCAACGCCAGCCAGTAAATTTGCCGGTAAAAACGCTCTTTGCTTCCCTGCCAATCCGCGCCCGTAAAAATATGCAGATGCCGCGCCCACAAAACGCCGCAAGGAGCCGCTGCGGGTAATTCATCGGCGACGATAAAGTCTGTGGTGAAAACGGTTTCGCCCGTCCGACAGATTTCGCTCACGCGCCGCAACATAGGCTGGGCGCGGTCACGATGCCTATTGGCTTCGTCCAAAACCGCGCTCGTCAGGTTGGCCTCGTAAACGCCCCAGCCAAACGCCGCTACGCCTAAAACAAGCGACAAAACAGTACGGCGCGCCGGCCTTAATTGCCACAAACACAGGATTAACGCCAAGACCGCAACGTAATTGCCGATAAAAACCTCGTAATGAACCGGCTGCAACGAACGGCCCGTGAGAATTTGCTGATTGAAGGTGAGAAACGGTGTCAACGCCAACGCCGCCGTGAATAGCGGCAAGGGCGCGCGCCACTCAATCCGCCGCCGCCACACGCCGCCGAGTAACAACGTAAACGCAAGCAATCCAAGCAGTTCCGGCAAACGCGCTAAGTCCGGCGCGTGTGTGCGCGTGAGCAGTTGCAGCGCGTCCGTAGCCTCGCCGCGTTGCGCCAAAAGCCAGGCGTAAGGCAACAAAACCGCGCCCGCCAACGCGCCCAAAACCGCCAATTGCTTAAAGCTTTCGCGCCGCGCCGCCAGCCACAAAACCGCCAAACAACCAAGCCACGCCAACGCCGTCGTCCACAAATAAAAATAAGAAAAGACCAAAAACGCGAAACACGCGAGGGCCAAGAAAGAATTTAACACGGAGGCACGGGGGCGCAGAGACACAGGGGGAATCTTGTAAAAACTTCTCCGTGCCTCCGTGTCCTCGTGTCTCCGTGTTAAATTCCAAACAAATACGACAAAAGCGAAAAAGACCGGGAACGCGCCCGCCGGAACGTAACGCCGGAACGCCGGCAAAAATGGGTAAGCCGGGCCGAAGCCGCGCAGATAACCAAGTGCGCCTTGTCCGCAAGCCAATGTGCCGCAACAGACGACGATAATCGCGCCCGCCGCCGCGAAACGCGCATCGCCGGTTAGCGCAGCAATAAGCCAAAACAGAACCAGGCCCGTTGCCAAACCTGTCAAGGCCGCGAGCAAAATCATGGCTTGCGGCGCGTTCAACCTGAACAGACGGGCCGGCAACGCAATCGTGTAAGGCGTGGCAAATTGGACGGAAAAGATTGATTCGGGTGAAGTTGCGTCGTGGCCGGTGTAAGGGTCGTTGCGGCGCGGACGGCCCTCGATGAGCGCGTTGAGATAAGCGGCGTAGGCCACTTCGTCAATATCGTTGTAGGCGTATTGGCCCTGCCATTCGGCCCCGCGCGCGTACCAAAGACGCAGTTGCGGCATGAGCGACAGCAACATTAACGCCGCGCCCGCCAACACGCCCCAACGCCAGCGCATTACGTTTGCCTCCCGACGCGCATCCCCAACGGCCAGTTTATCTCGCGTTCGGCTGCGGGGTCGCCCCAAAGCGTCTGCAAATCTTCGCCAACTTCCGGCAGCGGGTCGTAATGGTTAGCTTTAATGAAATTCTGCGTCGCCGACCAGGTGCGTAGATAACCGAGCAGATGCAACAGCGACCAATGCGCCGTCATCTCGAAAACCGGCGGCGCGAGTTCGACAAACGGAAACGGAATCGTGCGGTAGCCTTTTTCCACCAATTCGCGTTCCGGTGCCCAATACGGCCCGACTAAATCCTGGTAAAAATGTTGCAGCGCGGCGTCAATTTCCGGCGTCACGTTGAGCAAATCGTAAGACCACACCGCCAACCCGCCGCCGGGCCGCAAGACGCGCCGCGCTTCCGCGTAAAACTTGTCTAAGTTGAACCAATGCAAGGCTTGTGAGACGGTAATTAAATCACAAGAGGCGTCAGCCAGGCCCGAATCTTCCGCTACGGCGCGACGGTAAACCACACGCTCATGCGGCGCGGCTTGGTCTAATTGGGTCTGGCTGCCGTCGGTGGCGATGACTTCCGCGAAAAACTCGCCCAACGCGCGCGCCGTCTGCCCGTTGCCGGTAGCGCAATCCCAGGCCCGCCCGCGCGACGGCGCGATTTCCGCCAGATAAGCGAACAACTCGTTTGGATAACGCGGGCGAAACTGCGCGTAGTCTGTCGCATGGCTGGAAAAATAGTCTTTGAAATTCATCTGTGCAGTTTGCCAAGCGTTCGTAGGAAAGTATTCCGGCGTTTAGAGTTACGCCTTGAGGCGTGAAGGGCGGCGTAAAACTCACGCTTAAAAGCGTAACTCTAACTTTTACTCAACGGCTTACCTCTGTCCCTACTTCTGCCATAAATCATTGGTCAACAAATCCTCGTAGCTGTCGCGCTTTCTTATCAATTCCACCGCGCCGTTTTCGTCTAGCAAGACCGCCGCCGGCAGTGGGCGTCCGTTGTAGGGAAACATCTGGGCGAGGGAATACGCGCCGGCGTTCAATAAAGCCAAGACTTCACCGGGTTCAACGTCCGCTGGCAGACGGCGATGGTCGGGCAAGCGGCCCGCGCCTTCGATGTCGAAATAAACGTCGCCGCCGTCGCACAAGGGGCCGGCCACTTTATAATCGGTGTCGTGCGCGGCGGCGGCGCGGCTGGCGGAAAGCAAGTGATAGTACCACTTGTAGTTATTCATCGAGAGCAGAATGTTATAGCCGGCGTCCGTAAGCAGCCAGGTGTCGCCGGTTTCAGGGCGCGTTTTGACGTTGCGCACCTTAGTTAAAACGAGGCCCGTGTCGGCTATGACCGAGCGGCCCGGTTCCATGAGAATTGTCAGGTTGTCCAGCAGGTGTTCCGCGTCGGCCTCTTGCGCGACGGCGCGGGCCGCGTCAAAGGTGGCGCGCAAAACTTCTGCGGCGTTCATCTCTGCGCCGAGCATGGCGCGTTCCTCGTCGTGAATATTGGCGGCTTGCGTGTCGTCGCGCAGATAGTTGACGGGCAAACCGCCGCCGATGTTGACGTAACTAAGTGTATGGCCCGTTTCACGATAAAGCCAGACGAGATGTCGCCACAGAACGCGAAAGGCTTCGGCGTAGGGCGCGGCGTCGGGCGTTTGCGAACCGACGTGAATGTGCACGCCCACCAGATTAATTAAGTCCGGCTGCTGCAAAGCGCGGCGAAAAGCCTCGTTTGCCTCGGCGGACGAGATGCCGAATTTAGAGGTGAGCAGCGCGGTTTGCAGGCCCGCGTGGGTGCGCGTGCCGATTTCGGGAACGAGGCGCAAAGTGACGTTAGCGCGTTTTCCGGCGCGGCGGGCGGCGGCTTCAATCAGTTCGAGTTCGTAAATCGAGTCGGCGTTGAT
Source organism: Acidobacteriota bacterium (assembly GCA_043769325.1). Taxonomy (GTDB): domain Bacteria; phylum Acidobacteriota; class Blastocatellia; order Pyrinomonadales; family Pyrinomonadaceae; genus JAYVJN01. Next base: position 144 of record JAYVJN010000392.1, on the reverse strand, counting down.
GGACAAAATCTCCGCGCCGACGGCTTCGTCCAACTCTTGCGGCGTTTTGCTGGTGCCGTTGAAAATAATCTGTCCGGGCTTAAAGCCAACGCGCAGAGCTTTGAACAATTCGCCGCCGCTGTTGACTTCAAGGTCAATGCCGCT
>JAYVJN010000391.1:0-11328 GCA_043769325.1 Acidobacteriota bacterium | reverse complement strand
GCCAACGCGGGGACGCGCACCGAATTGATAACCAGCGGCATGAAATTTATCGTCGCCTATAACCCCGCCAACGGCAAAGAACTCTGGCGCGCCAAAGGTTTGGAAAGCAACGCCGTTCCTACACCAGTCTATGGCAAGGGGATGGCGTTTATCGTTTCCGGCTACCCGACCAAAATTACTTATGCGGTGAAACTGGGTAGCAAGGGTTCGCTCAACGAATCAGACCTGGCCTGGAAATACACTAAAGGCTCGGCTTATGTTCCCTCGCCAATTGCATATGGTAATTATCTTTACCTTATGACCGACAGAGGAATACTAACAGCTCTCGACGCCAAAACCGGCGCGGTGGCCTACGAAGGTGGACGCTTGCCCGTGCCAGCCACCTTCACCGCGTCACCCGTTGCGTTCGGCGGCAACATCTTTTTGACCAGCGAAGACGGCGACACTTTCGTCATCAAAGCCGGCCCGAAACACGAAATCATCGGCACAAATTCGTTAGATGAACCGGTTTACGCCTCGCCCGCCGTCGCCGGCGGCAAAATCATTATTCGTGGCGAACGGAATCTATATGCCATTGGGAAATAGTGGGCAGTTTGCAGCAGACAGTTAAGAAAGTTGAAACTGCGTTTTGCTGCCCACTGCCCACTACCTACTGCCTGCTGTTCTTATGTTCACACGCGCCATTGTCCGCCCGCCTAGCCCGAATTTCGCGGATGGTTTGACCGCATCCGGCTTGGGTGCGCCGGATTACCTGCTAGCCCTGCGCCAGCACGCGGCCTATTGCGCGGCGTTGGCGCAATGCGGGCTAGAGTTGACGGAACTGCCGCCCGACGCTCGCTTTCCCGACGCTACATTTGTTGAGGACACAGCAGTTATCACTCCGCGCTGCGCGGTCATTACGCGGCCCGGCGCGGCTTCGCGGGCCGGCGAAACCGCAGCCGTCCGCACGGCTTTGGCGCGATTTTTCCCACAGTTACAGGCCATCGAAGCACCCGGCACTGTGGACGGCGGCGACATCTGCGAAGCGGAAAACCATTTTCTCATCGGTATTTCCGAGCGCACCAATGAAGCCGGCGCGCAACAACTAGCCGCCATTTTAACTGACGCGGGCCACACGGCGAATTTCGTTGACATTCGTGGCGTATCGGGTATTCTGCACTTGAAAAGCGGCCTTACTTATTTGGGCGACAATCGTTTAGCCGTCTGGGACACGCTGGCGCAACACACGGCTTTAGGTGGTTACGAACAAATCCGCGTGGCGACGGGCGACGAATACGCGGCTAATTGCATCAGAGTCAACGAATACGTTTTGCTGGCCGCCGGTTTCCCCGCCTTTGCCATAAAATTGCGCGGGTTGGGTTATCGCTTAATAGAATTGGAAATGTCTGAATTTCAGAAAATGGACGGCGGCCTAAGCTGTTTGTCATTAAGGTTTTAGTAGTGGCAGACCTGTGTGTCTGCCCCATCTGGCGGCATCACGCGGGGCAGACACACAGGTCTGCCCCTACAATTGAGGCAAGTTATGTTTGAGCAAGAAGAAGTAAAAACGCCCTGGTATCAGAAACTATTGACGGTATTGCTGTTACCGTTCGGCTTGGCGGCTTTGTGGAAGCGGGCGTCAACGGCGGTTAAGTTGCTGACTCTCGGCGGCGTAATCGCGTTGGGCGCGGTTGGCGTCTATGCGGCCTATCGCCTCAACAATTCCCGCGAGCAAGAGGCGCACTACACAACCCTCGAACAACAACGCGCCTCGCAACAGCAAACCACTACGGCTCAACCACTTGCGCCAACCATGCCGACAGCGGACGCGCCCGCGCCCACCATCGCTAACGCCGTTCCCGCACCCGCAAATGCAACGCAACCCGCGCCGCCCGCCGCGAATGCGCCGGCCCCGCCAACCAATCTGCCGGCCCCTAAACCCAACCAAAAAACGACGGCCCACGCGCCAGCCCCGTTGCGCGAGTACTGGACGGATTTTCGCGGCCCTGGGCGCGACGGCGTTTATCAGGAAACCGGCATTAACATCAATTGGGGCAAGGGCTTAACGCCGGTCTGGAAGCAACCCATCGGACTCGGTTTCGCCTCGTTCGTAGTGGGCGAAGGCCGCGCTTACACCATTGAGCAACGCCGCGACCAAGAAGTTGCCACCGCTTATGATTTAGCTACGGGACTTGAACTCTGGGCCGTTGCCTGGAAAGCTAAATTTGCCGACTCAACCGGCGATGGCCCGCGCGCCACGCCCACATATGAAGCCGGTCGCGTCTATGTTTTGGGCGCGGAAGGCGAGTTCCGTGCGCTCGACGCCAAAACCGGCAAATCATTGTGGAACAAGAACATACTGAGTGACAACGGCGCGGGCAACTTATCTTGGGGCGTCTCGGCTGCGCCTTTAATTGTGGATGATAAAATTATCGTCATGGCCGGCGGCGGCGGCGGCAAATCCATCGTGGCCTATAACAAAACGAACGGCGCGCGGGTTTGGTCTGCGCTTGACGACGGTTCATCCTATACCGCGCCCATGCTGGCGACGCTCAACGGCAAGCGGCAGATTCTCGCCGTCACAGCCACACGAGTCGTCGGTCTCGCGCCCGAAAACGGAGCCTTGTTGTGGGAAAGTTCGTGGTCTAACTCATTGAAAATCAACGTGGCGCAACCTCTTATTGTGGACGCCACGCACGTCTTCATGTCTGCCGGTTACGGCAAAGGCGCGGCCCTTATTGAAATTACCGGCGGCGGCCCGAAATACACGGCCCGCACTGTCTGGGAAAACAATAACATGAAGAATAAGTTCAACAGTTCCGTGCTTTACAATGGCTATGTTTACGGTTTGGATGAAGGTATTTTGAGCTGTGTGGACGTGAAAACGGGCGAACGCAAATGGAAAGGCGGGCGTTACGGCTACGGCCAATTGCTGCTGGCAAGCGGACACCTCATTGTAAGTGCCGAAGACGGACGCCTGGCGTTAGTCAAAGCCGCGCCCGACGCCTTTACCGAAGTGGCCCAATTTCAGGCGCTCGAAGGCAAATCGTGGAATGTCCCCGCCATTTCCGGCGGCAAGCTATTGGTGCGAAACGCGAACGAGATGGCTTGCTTCAACCTGGCCGCGCAATAACGGTTCTGAGTTCAAACTTTAGTTTGTGTTTTTGTCCGGCGCAAACTAAAGTTTGAACTCAGAACATCTTACTTCTTCACGAAGATACGCTTAACCTCACGCGAACCGCGCGCGTCGTCAATGTATAAATCCTGCGTCAATTGGTTGCCATCCGGCGAAAGAATCCATTTGCGCGTCATGTTGGTGGTAGTTGGTTGGCCTTTAGCGTCGGGCGCATTGATGGTTTCGGTAATGAGAAAACCATTGCCACGCGCCAGCCATTGCCCCGCGCGTTTGCCTTTGGCGTTAGGCGGCTGTGGCGGCGTGAAGTCGCTTTCCGCGCCATCAAGTTTATAGGTATCCTTTTGCACGATGTCGGGCTGTTGCGGAACGGTGGTTTTGGCTTCCACTTCCAGCGTATCCCCCTCATGCTTAACCGTCAGTTCAATTTCCATCCCGGGTCGCAACCCGATGCTGCGGCTGGTATCCAACCGCCATGAACCGCTGAAATTAGGCTTGAAGGAAAGCCACCCCGCACCCGCAGTTAGCGCCAAGAGGATAAAACTGCCCGTCATGAACTTACTTTTCATCGTGATTTCTCCTGATATGTATGTATGCGCCCGGCGGCAACAAGGCTGATGGGCTATTTTACGGTTAAATCAAGGTGTTTGTTTCGGCTCGGCGTGGAAAGTGTTTCGCCTTCTATTACAACCCAAAGGGCAGTGTCAACTCTAACAACAACCATTGCGCGGCTCGAATTTCCACGCCGTCAGCGTATTTTCATCCTTGACGAACAACCACTTGCCGACGATAACCGGATGCGCCCAGGTGGGCGATGTGGCGACTTCATACTGTATGAAAGGCACGAATTTCTCTGCCGCCGGATTCAACGCGAAGAGCTGCGCGTCGTTGGTCAAAGCAAAGAGCGTACTGCCGGCGTTGAGCAACGAGGCGTTTTCTCCCTGGCGTCCTTCGGCGGCCCAGAGAGTTTTGCCCGTGTCGGCGTTGAGCGCGACAAGTTGCCCCTTCTTTTTTGCTGAAAACGCGAACAGGCGATTGCCGTTGATGACGGGCGAACTCATGTAAAACTGGTGTTCGTTAGTCTGCCAAACCGTTTCGGCGGCGTAGTTTGCGCCTTGCTTGACGACGCGCAGGGCCGCGACCACGTTTTCCTCATGCCCCACGATGAGCGTGTCTTTGTAGGGCAAGACACTGACAGAATTTTCATCGTACTGCGACTTCGCGGGGCGTTTCCAGAGCAGTTTGCCGTTGGCGGCGTCAACGCTCACTAACTCTTTTTGCGTGAACGTGACCACCTGCCTCACGCCAGCCAGCGTGACCACAACGGGCGAAGCGTAAGCCGGCCCGTCGGCGTCGTAAACCCATTTTTCCGCGCCGGTTTTGGCGTCAAAGGCGATTAACGCCCCGGAGTCATGCCCGCCGACTGCCACGATGAGCAGCCCTTTTTCAATCACGGGCGACGAAGCCGTGCCAAACAGCGGCGAAGTATTTTTGTACTTACCCGTGAAATCCTTGCGCCAGAGCAACTTGCCGTCTTTCGCGTCGCGGGCCGTGAGAAGCCCCTTGATGCCCAGCGTATAAATTCGCCCCTGATGATAGACGGGCGTGGACTTCGGCCCCTTCCCATGCCCGGCAGCGGCTTCGTGCGGAGTGTAGGCGATGCCTGTGTCAGCCACGCGCCATAATTCCTTGCCCGTCGCCAACTCCAAGCACTGCAACACTTCATCCTCGCCCTGTCGCGCAAAAACGTAAATCTTCTCGCCCACCACCAAAGGCGTCGAATGCCCGATGCCGACGTTGGTTTGCCAGACCTTTTTGATAGCCTTCGGCCACGTCGCCGGGGCCGTAAAACCCGCCACATTGCCGTCACGGTTTGCGCCGCGCCACTGCGTCCAGTCTTGGGCGATAATACTTGGCGCGATTCCAACGTAGGTGAGTGTGAACAAAATCAGGAAAAGCCAACTACTGATTTTCATATTTCCCCTCAATGCCGACCTCAATCCTCAACCATCTGCGTATGTGCGTAGCCGGCGCTAATCACAACGTCACAACCAAGCCGCAAATAACATTGGCCTTCAACCGACTCATCTCGAAAGGCAATATCTCCGGCGCAGATTTCACCATACTGTTTGAGATTATGGCCTTGCGCGTTAAGACGCTCCACGACACTTTGGAAAGCAGCCAGAACTGCTGCGTGAATTTCTTCAGCAACATCCTTCTCCAACTGGTCAGCAAGTGTTCGAGCCGCTGGAGTATTGAGACTACAAGAATCAAATTGCCGCTTTGAGTATTTCTCGAAATTCATAAGTCTCTATACCGCAAGCGCAATAACTGGAGTATTTTTGTCGCCAACGGCGACTGACAATATAGCGTAGGGTAAGCGAACGCGAGTGAGCGCAACCCTACGAACCGCATCACCAGGCCGCCCGACGCTGAAGGCGTCGAACATTTACGCAAGACGGTTGCTCACCTTCGGCGAGCGCGTGATTGTGTGGGCCGTTTGTAGGGTTTCACTCGCTTTGCTCGTTGCACCCTACGCTATATTGTCCGTCGCCGTTGGCGACAAACAAGCGTAGGGTAAGGCTGAAAGCCGCAAACCCCACGAACCCGCGCCACATTCGCCCCGTCGCTGAAGGTGACGAACATCAATCCCAAACGTAACGCTCGTCGTATTCAATTTCGTACTTCCGCAAAAAGTGGCGAAATTCGTCCTCAAAACTCGTTTTCTTGTGCTTCGCTTTTTGGTTGGCGATGTACTTCATTACATCTTTGACCTGCGATTGGCCCACTGAAAACGCGCCGTAACCTTTCTGCCAATGAAACTCCCGGAACTCGCGGCCTTGTGGCTTAATCCATTTCGAGCTATCGCGTTTGATGTCGGCGATTAATTCGCTGATACAGATGGTTTTGCCCAACGACACTAACAAATGGGCATGATTTTCCGTGCCGTTTGCCAGAATCAGTTTTGAGCTATTGTTTTCTACGATGCCGCTCATATATCCGAACAGTTGCGGCTCAATCTCCGGCGTGATGAGATTGGCGCGGTGTTTGGTTGAGAAAACAATGTGAACGAACATTTTTACCAATGATTGTGGCATTTGTGAGGTCTCCCGTTTGTTCGTCTCCGTTGGAGACGGGTTGTGTGGTTGCATCGTTCGTAGGGTTGCGGCTTTCAGCCTTACCCTACACTATATTGTAAGTCGCCTTTGGCGACAAAATAGGCGTCATTTATCAAAACAACAACTTAACGCCGAACTGCAACCTGCGCGGCGCTTGCGCGGACGTGATTTGTCCGAAGGTGGGCGAACCCAAGAAATTGTCCGGCAGGTTTAAGTTCGCGTGGTTGAATAAATTAAACGCTTCGGCGCGGAGTTGGAGTTTGAACGTCTCGCTGAGGGCCGTGTCTTTGACCAGCGAGAGGTTGACATTGGCGTAACCGGGGCCTTCGAGCGTGTTGCGGCCCGCGTTGCCGAAGCGTCCGGGCGTGGGGAAACTAAAGGCTGCGGTGTTAAAGTAACGCTCCGGCGTGCGGTTGCTAAGTGTCGCGTTGCCAACGACATTCGGCCTGTCGTTGTTGCCAAAACCGAGCGAGGCGCGGCCCGTGCCGCTGTTGTCAATGTCGGGCAACAAGGCGACGGTGAACGGGCGGCCCGTCTGCCAGGCCACGACGCCGTAGGTCTGCCAGCCGCTTAGGTATTTGTGTTGCTTGAAGATGGGCAGGTCGTAGGCGTAGCTGACGGACAAGCGGTGGCGCGTGTCAAAATTGGAACGGCCCCGTTCGGCGGCCACGTTGCGCGAATCCTGCGGGAAATTGGGGTCGCCCGCGCTGTTGAAAAAGCCGGAGGCGTCGTCAATGGACTTTGCCCAGACGTAGGACGCGAGCATCGTCAAACCGTTGTCAAGCCTTTGTTGGAAACGGGTTTGCAGACTGTGATAATTGGAGTTGGCGCGGCTTTCGATGAGCGTGATGTCGGCGAAAACGGGGTTCGGGCGCGGCAAAAAGAACGGGTTCGGATAGACGCCCGGCGGCGGTTGGTTGATGTCCCTTGAGGCAAGAAGTTTCGTGCCTTTCGAGCCGACGTAGGCCACTTCCAAGACGCGGCTGCGGCCTAACTCGCGCTGCACGTTCAAGTTCCAGTGCTGCATATACGGCGTGCGGAGGTCGCGCTGCAAGGCCAGGGCCGAATCGGGCAAAGGCACGGGGAAATTGGACGGGAACGGGTCGCTCAATGTAAGCAGAGAGGTTTGCAGGGGGAAAAAGATGTTGATGTCGAAAAACGGCGCGTTGAAATATAACGCCTCGCCGGGGGCCAACGGCGATTGGTCGTAGTAGAGGCCGTAACCGGCGCGTAAGACCGTTTTCTGCGCTTTGTCCAGCGTCCACGCGAAGCCGAGGCGCGGCGCAAAGTTATTGCGGTCAGCATTTGCGCCGCCGCGTGGCAAGCCGTTTGTGCCAGGTTGAACCAGCGTTCGGCGCGTGGTGTCGTAAAGATTCACGCGGTTAAAGGCGTCGAAGGGCGGCGTGTTCAGTTCGTAGCGGAGGCCCGCCGTGAGCGTGAAACGCTGCGTGACGCGCCAGCTATCGTTGAGGAAAAAGTTGTACGAACGGGCGCGCAGGTGTTGCGCGTTGTCCACGCGGGCGCGGCCCGTCGCAATCGGGAAGCCAAGCAGCAAATCGCCCAGCGCGTTGTTGGTTAATTGCAAGAAGGGAGAGAAGTTAAGGAAGCCGCGAGATTGCACGTCGCGGAAGGCATTTTGTTGCGTGAAACGAAAATCCGCGCCGAATTTGAAGAGGTGCGCCCCGCGCGTGTAGGTCGCCGTGTCGAGGAATTGAAACGTATTGGTGACGCTGTTTTGCGGGTTGTTGCCTTCGTGTCCGAGCGGCGAAAAGCCCGTGACGGAGATAGAACTGAGGCCAAAATCGCGGGGGTTCGCGGCCAATTCGGGCAGTCCGACGCGGCGATTTATGCTTGTGCCGGCGTTTTCCTGCGTCACTGCGGAGGCCACGCGGTTAAAGGCGAACCGCGCTTCGTTGACCAGATTGGGCGTGAAAACGTGCGTTTCGCCAACCATAAAATTTTGGCTGCGACGCGGCACGGTGGCCCCAAAGCCCGGCACGGCAGAGTTGGTCGCCCCCGTGAACGGCTCAAAATAATTCCTGTCGCCGAGGCTGTAACGCGCTGTAAGCTGTGACGTTTGGCTAAAATAGTGGTCAATTTTGAGGTCGAAATGATTGTTGTCGTCGCGCTGCGTGGGCGACGAGACGTAGTTGGCAAACGGCGCGTTGCGGTTGGGCAGCGGGTAGAGCGCGGCGATGGCGCGACCCACAGGATGCTGGAACTGCACCGGAATCACGCCGCCGGGAAACGGTTGTTGTGCGAACGGGTTGAACGGGCGGGCAAACAAACTCTGCGAAAAATCGCCGTTGCGTTCGGCAGCCGTCGGGACGTTGGTAACGCGGGTGACGCCCTCGCGTGAGCGCGTGCCTTCGTAATCGGTGAAAAAGAAGGTCTTGTTTTTCACAATTGGCCCGCCGATGGCGAAACCGAATTGGTTGCGGTTCAATTTGGGTTTCGCTTCACGGGCCGGCGCGAAAAAGTTGCGGGCGTCGAGGCGGGCGTTGCGGAAAAACTCGTAAGCCGAACCGTGCCATTGGTTGCCGCCGGATTTCGTCACGACGTTCACCTGCGCGCCGGGGTTGCGCCCGAAAGCGGCGTCGTAGCTGCTGGTTTGGGTCTCAAATTCCTGAATCGCATCCACCGGCGGGCGCACGCCAAAGGTATTAAGTTTTGGGTCAACATTATACACGCCGTCGAGCAGGAAGTTGTTGGAATCCTCCCGCGCCCCGTTCACGCTGAACGCGAAATCTCCACGCGCCGAACCCGCCGAACCCTGCGCCGCCGGAACCGCGCCCGGCACAAGCAATGTCAACTCGTAAAAATTGCGCCCGTCAAGCGGCAAACCGGAGACAGGGCGGTTTTCGATGACCGCGCCGGCAGAGGTTGAATCTTTTTTCAAATCGCTTTGCGGCCCGATAACAAAGTAAACGTCGGTTGCGCCTTTTTCGATTTCAAGTGTGACATCAAGCCTAAGCTCTTGATTGACTTCAAGCGTTGCGTTTCTCCTAAATGTCGCAAACCCAGTCACCTCAAATTCAAGTGAATAAGTTCCCGGCAGAAGTTGAGAAAAAAAATAGTTTCCGCCAGTGTCGCTATTCGCTGTGCGCCTCAGATTTGTCTCTAAATTCTTTAATTGCACAGTTGCATTAGGAATCACCGCGCCTTTTGGGTCGGCTACTGTTCCACGAATCGAAGAACGGGACGATTGCGCGGCGGCGCATAAGGTTAAGCCTAGTGTGGCGATGATGATAAATGCTAGTTTGCGTAAATTCACGTTTGATAACTCCAAGGTAATCTTCAGTTGTCCTAAAGCCCGCGAAGGCGGGCGACGAGCATAAAGCCCAGCGTGGAGCAACGCGGAACGCTGGGTAGCGTTTGCAATGCAAATCCAAGCCCATGAAATGGGCGGCAGCGGCTTATCGCCACAAATAACGCTCGTCAAACTCTACTTCATTCACCCGCAATAACTTAACGAATTCACTCTCGAAAGAATACTGCTGATGGCGCGTCTTTTGTTCGGCGATATATTGCCTGACCTTTGCCGCTTGCGACGCGCTGACGGTAAACGCCCCGTAGCCGTTTTGCCAGGAAAAATCCTCAAGCTCAGGAAAAACTTTGTGCATCCAGCCGGAAGCGTGGGCTTTGAAGTCGCGTATCATGTCGGACAAAGCCTTATCCTGGCGCAATTTGGCAAAAAGGTGTACATGGTCTTCCGTGCCGTTGATGCCTAAAGCGATGCCGCCTTGCTCCCGCACGATGCCGCCGATGTATTCGTAAAGCCGATCTTGATATGGGCCGGTAATAAGCGGTTCGCGGTTCTTTGTCGCAAAAACAATGTGATAGAGCAGGTTGACGTAAGATTGTGGCATAGTTTCTTAACGCGCTGTCGCCCATTTCATGGGCTTTGTGCCGGTTTTCGGCTGTTTACCCAGCGTTTCGCTGCACTCCACACTGGGCTTTATGCTCGTCGCCCGCCTTCGCGGGCTAAAGAAAGCTGTGGCGAATGTTGTAAAAATGCTGTAAAAGCAGCGCGGCGAACTGTCATCAGTATGTAAAACTTTTCCCTTCCCTGTCAAAAACTGAAACCGGCTGGTAGTATTCACAGTATAAACGTCTGTCCGGCTGCTTTAATTACAGGGTGACAGCAAATGCTGCGCTGTGATAACAATCTCTGGCTGACGGCAGTTATTACGGATGAAGCACGCCAGGTGTTTCCAAATTTTTTGGCGCAGATAGTCGGATAATAAGAATGACGCAAGAGTTAAAAATAATCGGTAAGCCGGAAGCTACTGGCAAAACTGAAGTTGGCAGTTACTTTGTTTCCAACTACCCGCCATTTTCTCAATGGAAGCCGGAGAATATCCCGCAGGCGATGGCTGTGTTGAACCAGGCCCCGCGGGTGGACGACGCGCTAGGGCTTTACATTCATATTCCTTTTTGCCGCAAGCGTTGTAAATTCTGTTATTTCAAAGTTTACACGGACAAAAACGCCTCCGAAGTGGAACTTTATTTGGACGCTCTCATCAAAGAAAACGAAATTTACAGTCGAATTCCCGCGCTACAAGGGCGGCAACTCCGTTTTGCTTACTTTGGCGGCGGCACGCCATCGTATCTGAGCGATAAGCAACTACGTTACCTGGTCGAAGGGCTAAACCGCCATGTTAGTTGGGAAAACGCTGAGGAAGTTACTTTTGAATGTGAACCTGGCACGCTGAAACGCTCAAAGCTGGAAACGCTCAAAGACATCGGCGTCACGCGCCTGAGTCTGGGAGTAGAACACTTCAACGACGCAATCTTGGAAGCAAATGGCCGCGCACATCTCTCGGCAGAGGTATTTCGCGCTTACGAATGGGCGCGTCAGGTTGATTTCGCCCAGATTAACATTGACCTGATTGCCGGAATGATGGGCGAATCAGAGGAAACCTGGCGCGAGACAGTGCGCCACGCCATCGAATTGGCTCCCGATTCAGTCACCATTTACCAAATGGAGTTGCCCTATAATACGGTTATTTCACGCGAAATGCTGGAAAAAGGAACGGCTTCGCCCATTTCCCCTTGGGCCACGAAACGTCGTTGGCTGGATTATGCCTTTGCCGA
>JAYVJN010000390.1:0-8020 GCA_043769325.1 Acidobacteriota bacterium | reverse complement strand
GGTTACGCCAAAAGTGAACCGCGCGCTAAACAAGCCCGCCATTGCTGACGGGCTTGCGCGGGTTAGTTTGGTTTTGCGAACCAACTTTACATCTGCTTTTTCGCGCCGGCTACTGCGCCTTTGGTCACGCGATAAGCTTTGCCTATGCCGCGCCGCGTCGCTTTATAGCCAACCTTAGTGCCACGTTTGCCTTTGGCATAGACGGTCTTGGATTTAGAGATGGTCACCCGCGAACCTTTTTTGGTTTTGCTGATAACCGTTTTCGTCCCTTTTTTCATGGCGTCCATTTGCGCCGGCGAAGCGAAAACGCTGGCCGCGCCAAACGCCAAACTAATGGTTAAAATTGCGACAAATTGTAGCTTGCGAAATACATTCATTACTTTTGTTCTCCTCAATCGTTATTCTCTGGGCAGCAACTACATCTTAGCGCACTATGCGCCTAAACGAAAAACGGCGGCATAACAAACACGCCAGGCAAACCCTTGGGGTTTCACAACGCCGCGCTCAATTCGCGGTGTAACCAGGCCTTTGCTGTGCCCCAGTCGCGGCGCACGGTGCTGACGGACACCCGCAAAACCTCGGCGGTCTCTTCCAAACTGAGTCCGCCAAAGTAACGCATCTCAACTGTTCTCGCCAGGCGCGGGTCGAGTTTTTCCATTGCCGTCAGGGCCTCATCCAAAGCGACCAGGTCGGGGTTAAACCGCGCTCCGACAGCGGCGGCTTCGGAAAGCGAGACCTGCACCCCCTCGCCGCCGCGCTTCTGCGCCAGCCGTTCGCGCGCGTATTGCACCAGGATAAGGCCGCAACGCGGCAGCAGGCAGCCAGCAGCAGCCAGCCGCGTTGCGCTAACTCAGGCGCGAACCGCCGCCGCCGCCGAAGTCTGCGCATAAGGCTTTCCCGCGCGCTTCGCCAGTAGCAACATCTGTCTTTTTCTACTGCCTACTGGCTTCATTGGATATTACCCGCACTAAGAAAATCATCAACCCAAAAATGTGGCAAAGAAAGTGGTTAAAGCCATAATTAAATTTGCTTTTTGTTTCAGGTAAGTAAGGGGAGGCCAAGAAAAAAGCAGCAAGATGCCAGAAACACCTTGCTGCTTTTTTGCATGAGCCGTGCGGGGCTCGAACCTGCGACCCGTTGATTAAGAGTCGCTTCAAAGTCTGTTTCACCTTGTTTCTCTTTCTCTCACCCTGCCTCTGAAATCCTTCCTTTACTCTATTTACGCATATAACTACGTTCAATTTGTTTCATAGTGCAACCTCGTGTTACTCTTAGTAGGGTAGAAGAATGGGTAGAAACGAGGGCTGTATATGTCACGAAAAGCTGAGTTAGACACCAAGAAACGCCGCGAAACCGGCTCAATCGTAGAGAAAAATGGCCGGCTGTACGCCCGTATTAAATACACCAAGCCGGATGGCAAAAGCGCGGCTGTATGGCGGGCGGCAACTAACCGCACGCACGCTAAACAACTCATCAATGATTTGAAACGGGAACTTGAGGAACGCGGTTCAGACAGCATCAGCACGGCGCAAAAGAATTTCGCGGATTTGGCGGATTACTACGAAAAGACTTTCGCGCAGCCGCCGGTTTATATTGACGGGCGCAAGGTTTCCGGGTTACGCAGTTCCTACACGGTAAACTTGCAGCTAACGGTTTTGCGTGAGCATTTCGGCAAGCGTCGTTTGCGAAGCATCACCTTTGGCGATTTGCTGGCCTTTCGTGATGCGCGGTTGGCAGTACCAACCAATCGGAAAGTAAACGGCGGCGGCGAACCTTGCGGGCAGCGCGCGGTGGCTTCGGTCAATCGTGAAATGGCCTTGTTGCGCCGAATGCTCAACGTCGCCCACGATGAAGGATGGATTCTCGCCAATCCGTTTAAGAAGGGGCTTATCTCTGTTGCCAGCGAGACGCAGAGGCAACGCATTCTGACCCGCGAAGAAGAACAAAAACTGCTCTCGGCGTGTGAAACGGTGCTGCGCTGTTCGCATCTTAAACCGATACTGATAGCCGCTTTGGATACGGGTTGCCGACAAGGTGAACTGCTCAAACTGCGCTGGGCCGAGGTAGATTTAGAAAACCGCCTGGTTACAATCCGCGCCTTTAACACCAAAACCGAACGTGAGCGGCACGTTTCCTTGACCGTGCGCCTGACCGAAGAACTGGCGCGTTTATGGGAAGCCTCAGAGAAAACGGCGGACGGCCTCGTGTTTGGCGTCCGCGATAACGTCAAGCACAGCTTCGAGAGCGTGCGAAAAGAGGCGGGCTTGCCGGACGTGCGCTTTCACGACCTACGCCACACGGCGGCCACGCGGCTTGTCGGCTTGCATTTGCCTCTGGCGGAAGTTGGGCGCGTGTTAGGCCACACACAGGCCAACACGACCTATCGCTATGTCAACGCCAATTTAGAGACGGCGCGGCGTGCTTCAGAGGCTTTGGACATCTTTCACGCCAACGGCGCAGAGGCGCAACCGTCAAACAGCGTCACGGAATTGGTGCAATAGCCTATCTTGCTGCACTCGCTCTTTCGCCTACGGATAACCTTCAACATTGAAAAGCAATGAGCCAACAAACCACACAACCTAAGCGCAAACTTCCTTTACGTTCACCTGATGAGGTGAAATGGAATTACCAAGCCAGCTTCTTGTACTACTTTCACGAACTGAACCCGAAGGCCAGCGAAGATTTGCTCGCGCTCAACGAACTTTACCTGAAAGTCTTCGATGAGAATATGCCGCCGCCACCAGAGGGGTGGGAAATCCGGCATGACAAATGGGTCGGTCAATCGGGTAGCGACTTTGACGAAATTTACTCAAGGTTTTTCGACCCGCCAACGCGAGGAATAAATTACTGGGGCATTTATCGCTTCCGGTCTTTCAACAAAATTTTCGATATTGCATGGCAAATGGATGAGGCATACCACAAAAATCTCTGCGAAAAGACTCAGGCTAAAGCTAATGAGATTCTGGCTTCTCCAGCCGGCGCAAACTTTTCCCAACTCACCTCTCACGAAATATCTTCCTACGCATGGGAATTATTTCACGAAAGGCGTCCACAAGAACCAGACTTACAGGATACTGAAAGGATACAGGAAGAATTTCGGATGAACTTGGAAGCTTTGCGCGAAATGTTCTTTGACTGGCTTGACAGGTATCATTTCACCGGCACAGATTGGCTTTGCAGACTTGCTTTTCACACGCTCTGTCAGGGTACTGGACGGTTAAAGCCTTGGCGGTTGCGGCTTATTTCAGCCCACCTGCCAGGAAAAACGGCGGCGCAGGAAGTCGGGAACACACAGGGTACCCTACTCGAAAACATGTCAGCGTCCCGCCGCCGCCGCAACTGGGACACTACCTACTATCCGCCTGAGCCTTTCACTTTTTCAGAGCAATTCAATTGTGAGCCTTTCACTTGTACAGAGCAGTTCGACTGGTGGGACCCTCCGCAAGAATACGAACAAAGAGCAGTAACGGCTTTTCGGGAACCCATCCAAGCCTACGAACAAAGGGCAGTAACAGCTTTTCTGGAACATATTCGGGGCTACACTGCACGGTTGGAAAAGGAATTTTCAGCGGCAGGTTACAAAAACCAGAGACCTCCTTTCCAATATTCGAGCGTCGCTTGGCTTATTCTCTGGAACAAGTACGCCAGTCCCTTGCAACACATCTGCGATGAGATAGGCAAGCTAATGTGTGAGCCTAACGCTGAAAAAAGGCTGGGAAAACTGGAAAAGCCAACGTCGGAGGGGGTATTGAGAAAAGCGTGGGTTAAATTCAAAAAATACGGTCTGCCTGTACGGTAAAACAAAGAACGTAAGAGAAGTAGAAAACAGCGCGGAAATTATTCATCTGGAAAAAACCGCCTGAATTATTTCCATAAGGGTAGCGTATTTTTGCGTTGCGCTACGCGACATAGGGGGATAAATTGCAACAGTAAAGCGGCGTGCTGCCTGGTCTCGAAACTAAACAGCCGCCGCCAAAGCAAACCTAACCTGCCCTTACGGGCGGGCCGGTCATTACTGTTTTTAAGGATAGATGAAAGATGAACGAAAAACAAATTTCACCGACGAATGAAGCCGACAAAATCTTAACCGAACCCGAAGCCGAACAATTTCTGCGCCTGTCGCGCATGAGCCTTATACGCAACCGCCAGTCTGGGCGGCTGGGCTTTTTTCGGTTGGGCGGGCGCGTGGCCTATTCGATGCAACGCCACTTGCTGCCTTTTCTTGAATTGTGCGAACAGCCCGCACGCCAACAAAAAGGGGGGCGTAGTTATGCTGCAAAATAACAAAGGCGACGCTGCAAACGTCGCCTTTGCAAATCTAACTATAACAAACAATACGGATTATAGCCCAAACAAGACGGGCCAAGCAAGCCCGCGTTGCGAATTTTGCGCCGGCCCGTCGTCGGCGTTGCCGTGTGCGCCGTTCGCCGTGTGCGCGGCTTGCTTGCGGCGCGTGGCGCAAACTGTGTCATGTCTCGCGCTAGTGTGTGTGGCGGGCCGGAGAGGAGGCGCGAAATGACCACATCACCGTTTCGCTTCGCTGTTTCGCTACTCAACGGCAAGACGGACGCCAGGCCAAGACCAGCCTCGCGCACTTGGGCGCAGATGTGCGCGAAAATTGAAACGCCGTTGG
The DNA here is from genome assembly GCA_043769325.1 of Acidobacteriota bacterium. Lineage (GTDB taxonomy): Bacteria > Acidobacteriota > Blastocatellia > Pyrinomonadales > Pyrinomonadaceae > JAYVJN01. The sequence goes on along the minus strand of JAYVJN010000390.1, from coordinate 3,387 downwards.
TACGCCGCGCCAAAGACGGGCCGGCGTGGTCTCCGGCGACCTTTGAGCCAGCGCACCGATGCTTGAAAAACGTCCAAGTGGTGGCCTTGCTGGTACTTGATTGCGACCACGACAACGGGCGGCAAGCCATTGTCTCCGCGCTGAAAGAGGTGGGCATTGCTTATGCCTTGCATAGCACCCACAGCCACCTGCGACGAACAGAGAAGAACCCAGACGCTGAACCGCGTTTTCGGGTAATTATTCCGTTGGAAACGCCTATTCCGGCGGCGCAATATCCGGCCCTTTGGCAATCCGCTTCACGCTTGCCGGGCATCAACCCCGACGAAAGCGCGAAAGACGCCTCGCGCCTGTTTTATACACCGTCAAAATTCTCATTGGCGGCGGCATATGAGTTTGAGATTGGCGAAGGGGCCTTTCTCGACTGGCGTAAACTCGACTTACAGGAAGCAGATAACAACCCTCATCCGAAGGCGGAAAATGAACCAGCCAGCCAAGCTAACGCAAACAACGGCGCGTTCGCCACGCATGACGAACGGCATAAAGTACTTACGCAGCGCATCATGGCACGCGGCAAAATCAATGCCCAGGGCAACTATGACGCGGTATGTTTGGCGCACGGCGGCACAAGCAAAACGGGCCTGGTTTACTTCCCGGACGATGGCGCGGTTTCGTGTCTCAAGGGGACTTGCGACTATGCCGCGCTGTTACGCGCCGAAGGCTTACCCGATGGCCCGTTGCCAAATAACGCGAACGGTACAGGGCCGGCACACCAAACGACGCCCGCGCCCGACGCTTGGCCGAACACCAAACCGCTCCCGGATGCGCTTGAACCTGTCCCACCCTTGCCGTCAGAGTTATTGCCGGACGCCTGGCGCGGTTGGCTTACTGACGCCGCGCACCGGATTGGCTGCCCGCTTGAGTTTTTGGCGGTTGGCGCGATGGTGGCGGCTTCGTCGGTCTTGGGTAGCCGCGTGCGTGCGCGTCCCAAACGGCGCGACAACTGGACGGTTTGCGCCCAACTTTGGGGCGCGGGGATTGGCAACCCGTCCACCAAAAAGACGCCCGCTTTTACTGAGGCCATGCGTCCCTTGCGTGTCTTGGAAAAACGCGCCAACGACGATTACGCTGAGGCTATGAAGGGCTTCGAGTTTGAGAAAGAGTACGCCGAAGCGCAAAAGAACAATCTCAAGGCAGAGATGCGCGGCAAAAAATCGCCACGCGGCAAAGACGATTTACGCGCCGATTTTGAGAACATTCAAGAGCCGACACAGCCGATTTTGCGCCGCTATTCAACTAATGACGCCACCACGCAAAAGTTAGGCGCGTTGCTGAGTGAGAATCCGAACGGCCTGCTTGTGTTTCGTGATGAACTAACCGGCTTCCTAAAATCGCTTGACGAACCAGGGCGTGGGCAAGACCGCGCCTTCTACCTGGAAGCCGCCAACGGCGGCGTTGCGTTCACTTATGACCGCGTAGAGCGCGGCACGGTAAACATTCCTTCGTTGACCATCGCGCTACTTGGCGGGATTCAGCCAAGCAGATTTGAGAAGTACGTTCACGACGCCGTAAACGAGCGTGACGGCAATGCTGACGGATTACTACAACGCTTCCCGCTTATGGTTTACCCCGACTTTTCGCCGCGTTTTGAGTATGTTGACCGCGAACCCAACGCCGAAGCCTTTGAAAGCGCAAAACGGGCCTTCACTAAATTGGCTGACTGTGACTTCGACGCGCAAGAAGCCAGCGACGAACTAGGCACGTCATACCTTTTTTTGAACTTCGATGATGATGCCCAAGCCCTTTTTGCTGAATGGCTACCGGCAACTGAGCGCAGAGCCGCCAGCATAGCTACGGAAAATCCGGCCTTCGCCGCGCATATTCTCAAAAGCCCGCGCACCTTCGCCGCGCTTGCCCTGTTGTTCCATTGCTTAGACCGGGCCAACGGTGCGGAGCAAATCGCCATCAGTTACGATGCGGCATTCCGGGCCGCAGCTTGGCTGGAGTTTTTGGACGCGCACGCCCAACGCATTTATGGGTTAGGCCAAGCGCATCGCGTGACGTTGGCAGAGCGTTTGCTTGAACGGATTCGCAAGGGCGACTTGCCCCGCGACGGATTCACTGAGCGCGACGTTTACCGCCGTTGTTGGGCCGGATTGGATGAGCCGCGCACCGTGCGCGAAACTTTAGCTTTGCTGGCTGATTACGGTTGGCTGTGCGCGGTTGAAAAAGAGACCGGCGGGCGGCCCCAGACGGTCTATCTGGCGCACCCCGAACTTGACGCAAAGGAGGGCCGGCCATGAGCTATCTGACCGCTTTTCTGGCGCGAAAGCAGACAAACGCCGTCGCGGTGTTACGCACGCCGGACGGCGCAGAAGGAAATTTTTCTGACGGGAAGCCTCAGAATCTTACTGCCAAAACTGACAAAAGCCTCGCCGACATCCCTTTTGTCAGTTTTGGCAGTTCATTTTCGGGCATACTTGCCGAAAAAAAAGCAGAACCAGAGCCGGACGCATACGGCGCAGAGTTAGCGGAACAGACCCGCGCCGCCTTGCGCGTGCGGTTCACCGGCGCGGACGCGGAAACGGCCTGGCCCGCTGTGGACTTCTACGCCACAGCCGGACGGCTGGCAGAAGCGCGTTATGTTGTGTCACTGTGCGCGGATGAAAAGATGCGCCGCGTGTGGCTGGCACAGTTTGACGCTTACGAAAGCGACCAACCAAGCCGCCAACAATATGCCGCTTGGCAAGCGCAGAATATGGACGGTCTGCGTCGGTTGCGCGACCATGACGAAGCCGCGTTCTTGGCTTTAATCGAAGAAGTTGAGGAACGCGCCGGAATCCAGCAATTTGACGGTGGCCTTGACCGCGCCGAGGCCGAACACCGGGCCGAGTGGGAAACGCTCTGGCTGCGCTTTGGGCTGGCAGCAATATCGATGGATGGTGACTATAAACGGGAGGGTAAAAATGTTTGATAAGCTATTTGAATTGGTTTATCCCCAAACCTACGCCGCCACGAAAGCGGCCCTGGCTGTCGCCGGTCTGACACCATTGCAAACCCGCTTTGTGTTGGCCTATCTCAACCCGGATGATATAAGGCGCAACGGCACGAAAGCCGCAAGAGCGGCGGGCTATAACGCGACGTATGGCAGTCTGCGGGTGATTGCTCACGAAAACCTGAGAAACCCGAAAATCCGCGCCGTAGTCGAGGCTTTCTACGTTCACTATCCGGCAGAGTTTGGCGCGTTGCTGGAACGGGCGCGGGCTTATGATACTTAACAAAAGCGCGTTATTGGCTCTTAGCTACTTAACAAAAGCGCGTTATTCGCTCTCAGCTACTTAACAAATGTGCGTTATTGTGGCGTTATTCCTGCCGGTTACTTAACAAAAG
>JAYVJN010000389.1:0-15611 GCA_043769325.1 Acidobacteriota bacterium | reverse complement strand
TACGCTTTCTTGTCCAGCGCCGCCGCCATTTACGGCATCAAACGCTACCGCGAACGCCAGTCAGTGACACTCGCCGGTTTGGTCGCGGGGGCTGGCAATGGCCTCGCCGCAATCGCGTTGATGGCCTATAATCAACAGCCTCTGGTCTTAAACACGATTCTACTGGCTTTCGGTTGCGGCCTTTTGGGTGGACTGCTGACGATAATTTTCACATCCGGCGGACTGCCCATCAATGAGTCTCTCTTTGGCGTGCTTACCGATGTCAAACTGCTCGAACTTTCCAACGCCGATTTACCTGTTCTCGGCCAGATGGCGCTCCACGCGCCCGGCACTAACCAACACTCCCACGCCGTCGGGCAATTGACCGAAGAAGCCTGCCGCGCTATCGGGGCCAACGCTTTGCTGGCCCGCATCGGCGCGCTCTATCACGACATCGGCAAACTCGGTTCACCGCTCCACTTTATCGAAAACCAGAACGGTGAAAATCCGCATGACCGGCTCAAAGCGGCGCAGAGCGCGAAAATCATCGCCAATCATGTCACTTACGGCCTCAAACTAGCGGAAGATATTGGTTTGCCCAAACAAATCGCGGCTTTTATCCCGCAACATCACGGCACGCGCACGCTCCACTATTTTTACCGCAAGGCTTTAGAACAAGTGAAACCGGACGAAACCGTCAATGAAAATGAGTTTCGCTATCCCGGCCCCAAACCGCTGTCCAAAGAGCCGGCTATTATGATGATTGCCGATTCCTGCGAAGCCGCCGCGCGCTCGCTCACTCATCCAACGCCCGAACATCTGGGCGATATTGTGGACAAAATTATCAAAGCCATCCACGAAGACGGTCAATTAGACGAATGCGGCATGACCTTGCGCGAGTTGAAACTCATCCGCGATTCCATCGTCAATTCGCTCGTCGCCATCTATCACACCCGCGTCACATATCCCGGCTTTAACCCGCCCGACAAAGACGCAGACGATGATATTCCCGCTGAATTGGACGCTGAAGAACGAGGCTTGGCAAAACCTCTCAAAGCAGACACGAAGCCACTGGCTACCAAACGCGCCGCACAAGGTTAGAATTTATCGCGCAATTTATTGTAAGTGGTGCGTAAATCTTCTGGGATGACGCGGGTTTCGCCAATGGTGGTGGTAAAGTTGGCGTCGCCAATCCAGCGCGGCATGAGGTGTAAATGGATGTGTCCGGCCACGCCCGCGCCTGCCGCTTTCCCCAGGTTCATGCCTAAGTTAAAACCGTGCGGCTGATAGACCTCTTTTACAATGGCCTGACACTTTTTGGTCAAATCCATCAATTCATCAGAGACTTCTTTGGGACAATCCGCAAGTTCGGGCAGGTGGGGATATGGCACGACCATCAAATGGCCGCTAATGTAGGGGTAAATATTGAGGACGACAAAGTTATGCGCGGCGCGATGTAGGATAAACTTACCGGCATCGTCGCCGTCGGGCTGTAACAGATTACAAAAAACACAACTAAGAGGCCGGCTAGTTTCCTCGCCGGCCCCTGTTTTGATGTAATCGTAACGCCAGGGACTCCACAGAACGTCCACGTTACGCCCTCGGTTGTAAAGGCCAACTGCACCACCTGGGCGCGTTGCCTCTGGAAGTTATTTATTGATTAGTTCGCGGAGCTCTTTGCCGGGTTTGAAATACGGCACGCGCTTGGCCGGAATGTCCACCGGCGCGCCGGTCTTGGGGTTGCGCCCACGACGCGCACCGCGTTCCCGCACGCGAAAACTGCCGAACCCGCGCAGTTCAATTTTCTCGCCGCTACGGAGAGTGTCAACAATGCTTTCCAGCACGATTTCGACCAGACGTTCGGCGTCTTTTTTGGTCAACTCGGCGGCGTTCGCCACGTCTTCAACTAATTCAGCTTTAGTGATGGTCTTTGCTTCGTTACGAGCAGCAGGCATATTTACCTCGCAAATTATTAGATTTAAGAATGTTATTACGAAAAAACAGCACGAACAACTTGATTAAACTAGCAGAAATGGCGTCTCTCCGCAAGGCACTAGGCATTATTCGGCGCGGTATAGACAGAAAATGCCGGCGAAACGCACGAAAAAACTAAGAAACGCCCCCAACCGCGTTTGCTCTCATGGACTTAACGGCCTACTCACGAATGTTTTTATTGAGGCGGCTCAGTAGCGGTTTCAGGGTTTGGAGGCGATTTGGGTTTAGACGCGGGCTGCGGTTTGTCGGCATCCTTGAACTTTTCCCGCAATTCCCGCGCGTCTTGGTCAAGCCTTTCGCGCAGCCGGTCAACTTCAGCATCGGCTTGCGGGACGGCTACTTCCAGGCGCACGCGGTTATTTCTGAGGATTTCCAATTGAGAAATCAGCCGTTTTCGCTCATTTTCCAGTGCCTTGCGGCGCACTTCTCTTATCTCTTCCGGGCGCGTTGAGCCGGAAAACGCGCCGCTTCGGTCAATCACTTCGGGGCGAACCTCGTATTCCACTTGCTCAAAGCGCGTTTGCAGTTCGATTTCTTTAGTTTGCGTTTCCAGCAATTGTTTCCGCAAGTTATCGGCCCGCTGTTCGGCGTACATTAAGCGTTGCAGGTCAAAGGTTTGTCGTTGCTGCGCTTCGAGAAACCCAATCTTCGTCACCAGCATTTCCAGATTCCCCGCCAGACGGTTAAGCGAACGCCTCTGCGCGTTCTGCTCGATAACTAAATCCTCCATCCGCACCAGTTGGGCGCGGCGCACGGGTTCCGGCGTCGGCTTGGGTTGGGCTGGCGCGGGTGTCGTATCCGGTTCGTCGTCGCCTGTTATGCTAATGATGCGCGGCAGCGGCGGCGTTTCACTGACCGGCGCGGGCGGGCGCGGTTGCGTACCGCGACGCGACGCGCGCGTCTGTCCATTTGCGCCATAAACGCAGAGTAGCAACAGCCAACAAATCGTTAAGGATTTTCTCTTACCCATACAAAACGCTCCATCTGCAACTCTGTACACGCCTCTGCCGGTTTGTAGTTCCTAAAAGTTCATCACTTTACGGGCTATTAAACCTTTGAGCGGCAACGCCAACTCACTTTATTTGATTAGCGCGCAGATGTCCATTATTTTCGTTACTGTAAAAAAATCGCGCAGATTTTTTGCCACTCGTGAGAGTTACGCCTTGAGGCGTGATTGGCGTGGTTCACATTCAATTTACCGGCTTGACTCGTCACCTTGAAGCGCGCATAAATGCGTAACTCTAACTTTCTGCACGAATTATTTACAGCATCTTATTTTCAGTACAATTCCATATAGCCTTTGCAGCAGCCGTTTAACTATGCTTTCGGCCTTCACAGTTGACCCGCGCCGATTTCTTCCGTAACATCATCAGGCTGGGTAACTTTACGAAAGTTGTGATAGTAAACAGGTGAGCAAAAGTATGCCGGTTTAGTTCACTCTCAAAGTTATTGCCGCGTAAGCATTGAACCTTGAACCTTGAACCTTGAACTTTGAACTATCTGCTTAACCCCTCGCTTGACCCGCCGTGCAAAAAGTAATTACTGCTACTGAGATGCGCGAGATTGATCGGCTGACAACGGAAAGTTACGCCATTCCCTCGCTCTTGTTGATGGAAAATGCGGCTTTGTCGGCGGCGCAGGTTATCGCGGCCCGTTTTACCGAAGGTTTGACGGGGAAAAACGCGCTTATCCTCTGCGGCACGGGCAATAACGGCGGCGACGGCGCGGCCTTGGCGCGGCATTTGTGTCTTTTAGGCGCGACAATTGATGTAGTTATCATCGGCGCGTTGGCTAAAAGCAAAGGCGACGCGGCCCTGAATTTTGCCGCCGTCGCGCGTCTGGCAGAAGCGGCAGAGCATGACACCGGCCCGCTTTTTAGCCATTGCGAAGGTGCCTTGCGTTTAATCGAATGCGCCACGATAGCGGATTGGGAACTTTTCGCTTTTCACGAACTGCCGGGAAGCACGGTTGATATTGTGGTTGACGCGCTTTTCGGCACGGGCCTGACGCGCCCGCTCGAAGGTTTACCGGCTGAAGTCGCGCGTTATTTACAAGCGGCCCGCGCGTTTCGTGAACAAATCTCTAGCCCTGCTCCATTGTTCGTTTCGCTTGATATTCCTTCAGGCTTTGACGCAGACCGGGCCGCGCTTATCGGTGAAGCCGTCAAAGCCGATGTTACCGTCACATTTACCGCGCCCAAGCCGGCTAATGTCCTACCGCCCGCCGCCGAATACAACGGCGAGTTGGTTATCGCCAACATCGGTTCCCCGCTCCGTTTATTGCGCGAAACAGCCTCGCAACTCTTTGTTACAGAACGAGAAGACGCCCAAGAGTGGCTCAAACTGACGCGCTTGGCGACGGATTCTTACAAACATCAACGCGGCCACACTCTCATCGTCGCGGGTTCGCGGCGTTACACCGGCGCGGCGGCGTTATGCGCCCAAGCAGCGGCGCGTTGTGGCGCGGGTTTGGTCACAGTTGCGACGCCTTTCTCCGCGCAAACCAATGTTGTCGCGCATATCGGGCCAGAGGTAATGACGCGCGGACTCGCTGAAACCAAAGAAGGTTCGGTTACACTCAAGGCTCTCTTGCAAGTTGACGAACTCGCGGAAAAAGCTCACGTTATCGCGCTCGGCCCCGGCCTGACGGCGCGCGAAGACGGCACGCGCCATTTTGTCCGCGCCCTGGTGAAAAATCGCCGTTTGCCTTTAGTTATAGACGCTGACGGGCTTAACGCGCTTGCGCCGTGGACGCCGGACATCAAGGGAACGGCAAAGTTGCCCTTGATTCTGACGCCTCATAGCGGCGAGTTCAAACGGATGCTCGGCACAGACGACAACGCCGTTTTTGCCAGACGGGTGGAAGCCGTCCGCTCTTTCGCCCAACAATTCGGCGTGATTCTCGTGCTAAAAGGTTCGCGGACGCTTATCGGCGGCCCCGACGGGCGCATTTTCATCAACCCGACAGGGAATCCCGGACTCGGCACCGCCGGCGCGGGCGACACGCTGACCGGCATCATCGCCGGTTGCAACGCGCAAGCCGCCGCCACGCTTGGCACAGATTATGACCCGTTTATAACCACCGTCGCCGCCGTTTACATAGCAGGTTGGGCCGGCGATTTGGCCGCGCAAACTCACGGGATGCGCGCGCTCACGGCTTCTGATGTAACCGCGCACCTGGCCGCCGCCATAAATTCGCTTGACCCGCAGGGGGAACGCCCGTGAACGGATTGCGGATTGCCGGCGGTTACGTTTGCGCCGCCCCCGAAGAGTTGCTGCGGCTTGGCGCGGGCCTGGGCAAAATGCTTGCCGGCGGGGATATAGTGTTACTTTTTGGTGAGTTGGGCGCGGGCAAAACCACCTTTGCCAAAGGTATCGCCGAAAGCTTTGGCATCGCGCCCGAAGACGTGACCAGCCCCTCGTTCACGCTCGTCAACCGCTACGATAGCCCGCGCTTAACGCTCTATCACATAGACTTATACCGCCTCGCCGCCGGACGCGCGACAGCCTATGCCATCGGTCTCGACGACATTCTCGCCAACCTGCAAGCCGTCACGCTCATCGAATGGCCCGAAAGATTAGGCGATTACGAACTCCCCACGCCGCTCTACCGTGTCACCATCAACGGCGACGGCGAACAACCCCGCACCATTACGATTGAACGGCAAGAATAACTTTCACCTCTACCCTAAAATACTTGTAACTGATTAGGTACGCGCTGGGAGCGCACGCTTCCTAGCGTGCTGGCCGTGCCATCAGGCACGGTGGGCCTCACCACACGCACTGGCGAAAAACCTCGCTCCGTGCCACCGGCTCACGCCTGGCGGCGTAAGCGGCACGCTGGGAAGCGTGCGCTCCCGGCCCAGACCTAATCAGTTACAAATACTTGAATAATGAAAGGCCGCAACGCGGCAGTGGGCAGTTAAGAAGCCGCGTTGCGCTAATTCTGCCAGAACAGCCGCCTCCGTCCTGTCTGCGCCACTGACTTACCAGGGTCGCCAGCAGACCGTAAGCAGTAGGAAGTAGTTACTGCCCACTGCCCACTGCCTACTGGCTTCGTAGCAGCTCAGTAGTAATACCAGTTGACAGTTGACAGTGGGCAGTAGGCAGTGGACAGTTGTTTGCACTGCTGTAAACTCATGGTGTTACGGCAGATAACCCATTTCAGCAAGACCGCGAATGCGTACTATTTAATGTAAACTGGTATAATAACCCCAAGGTGCTTGGCTTACTGGTGAGGGCGGAAAAGCTGTGCCCCTTTGTCATTGACGAAAACATCGAACAGGCCGAACAAAGGAGCCGGATTGGGCGCGAAAATCGCGTGGTTACAAACCAAGAGCGAGCGCGTTTCGTTGTTGAAGACCATATTTGAAGGGTTCGCCCAAGGCAGTACGTCGGACGGGTTGGACGGATTCGTCGCGGGGCCGGAGTAGAGGGCTTGCTCCACGCCGTCGTCTGACAGCACGGAAATTTGGCTGGTGATTGCCAAAGAGACGTAGAGCTTGCCCGATTTGCCGAAAACGATGCCGTCCGGCCCGATGCCGACGGAACATTTGTTATCGTTGGGCGCGCAGATGCCGGGCGCGGGCGTGTAGCGATGAAACAAGTTCAGGTTGGCCGCCGTCGGATTATTGAGCGGTAGCGTGTAAATCGCGCCTTCGCCGCTGTTGTTCACCGTCTGTGCAATGTAGAGCTTGTTGCCGTCTATTCGCAGCCCGTTGGCGCTGATGTTGGACGAGTCAAACCGCGCATCCTGAAACCAGATTTGCGCCGCGCCGCCGCCCGGCGGAATGCGCCAGATGGTGGCTTGCAGACTGTCGGAAACGTAGCCGTAGCCATTCTTGTCGAAGACTAAATCGTTGGGCAGGGGCGGGTTATCCACCGCCGTCGGGGAACAGGGCGTGCCGGCGGCCACTGCCGCGCAGGTCGGCAAATTGGGCATCAGCGGCGAATAAACTTCCTGTACGTTAGGCGTGTCCACGTCGAAACGGACAACGCCTAATTGAATGGCCTCAATGACATAGAGCATATCCTGTTTGCCAAAGGCGAGGCCGGAGAGGGCTTTCGGGGCGAATTGATTTAAGCCTTGAATCGGAATTTGTTGCAGTTGCGCGCCGGTCTCCAAGTCGTACACAATGACTTTGGGCGTGTCAAAGAGGCCGAACTGCGCCGGGCCGGAAACATAGATCCGGTCATCCTCGATGGCGATGCCTTCGGGTAAGCCGGGCGAGGCCGGAAACGGCGCGAAGATATGCGAATCACCCAAAGGGCGTTGGTGCGGGTTATTTTGCGCGTTGGCGGATAAGGCCAGGACGCCTGACAAAACGACGCTCACGGACGCCGCTACGATTTTTCTGAGACCAGACATTGATTTTTTTCCTCTAAAAGTCCTTAATTTATGGTTCATACGCTTTTCAGTTAGAAACCGTGCCTTAGGTTCTGAGTTCAAACTTTAGTTTGCCGGTGACCGCAAAGACAAACTAAAGTTTGAACTCAGAACTTTAATGCCGCTTCTTTAATTGAAAAGGGTAGCAGCACCATCGAAAGTGACTGCTTGTGCCGTCAAATTTACTTACGGTCCTCAATAACTATCCCGTTGACACCTGGGCTCCAACTGAATTTGGCAGCTTGCGCCTACGGCCCCTTCCGGTCATTGACGATGACGCCGCCGCCGGTTATGGCTTTGGCTTCGGCGTCGCTCAGGTCTTGCAGGTTGTCTTGCCGGGCCGCCAACTCGTTAATCTGGAGGCGGGTCTTGGGTGTTTTCGTTTCTGCATTTGGTGTTGTCATATTTTCTCTTTCAGTGCTGTTGCCAGCGTTGTTTATAGAATTTGTTAAGCGGCGGCTCACATTCGGTGTTCACGTTTGAACCCGCTACGCTTTCCTACCGTCTGTTAAGAAACTAAAGGAAACATAAAACCCTGTCATCACCCATTCGGGTAAGTCGGTTGAGTCGGGATAATTCGTTGAGTGATATGGGTTTAGTGGCAGATAAAAGCTTTTGGGCAGATTTGCTCGCGGCGCATGAGGCGGGAGAATAGCCAAAAATCGGGTTGCTCTACCTATTTGGGTAGTAAGGTAAGCAGATAATGGTGAGCGGTGAATGGTGAATGAGCGGCGCGGGTTCTTATTCGACTAGCGTGCGTTCTGAGTTCAAACTTTAGTTTGTGTTTTGCTTAACTAAAGTTTGAACTCAGAACAGGGGTCGCCGTCGTTTTGCGCGAATTAGTTACCAAGTGACTGAAATTAGCTTTATTGGTGACATCACAGTTACAATGGCCCGCAGAGATGACCGTAATAAATAGCATCGCTTTTTCCCGGCTACGCCAACACCGGTTGACCCGCTTTGTGTGGGTCGGGCTGCTTTTGCTCATCTCGTTCACAGGCGCGCGCGCCGAACGCTTGCCGGTGCGGATTTACACTTCCGCCGACGGCCTGGGCAGCAGTTTTGTGGATTCGATGATGCGCGATTCGCACGGGTTTCTCTGGTTTTGCACGCGCGACGGACTCAGCCGCTTTGACGGGCAACGCTTTACCACTTACCAACTGGGCGACAAAAATGCGCCGACGGGCATTGAGCAAATCGTCGAAACGCGCCAGGGCGTGTACTGGATTGTGACGACCAGCGGGCTGTACCGTTTTGACCCGCGCCGCGTTTCCACAGCGGCCCAGCGCAGCGACGGCAGAATTACCCTCAACGCCGCATTTGTCAGCGAAAACCGGGGCCACCTTTACGAAGACCAGGACGGAAAATTATGGCTTGGCTCCGACGCGCTCTATACCGTTGAAGAGACCAACGGCATAGTTGAACTTCGTCGCGTCGAGTTGAACTTGCCGAACATTGCGGCCCGCGCCTTTAGCATTTTTTACCTCGAAGGCGGGAAAGACGGAAGTTTGTGGTTGTGTACGACGCAAGGTTTAGGGCGCCGCTTACCCGATGGCCGAATGGTTTTCTTCACTATTGCCAACCCGCTTACGAATCAACTTATTTCGGTGAAGGAAGATAACGCGGGCCATATCTGGATGACCCGCGCCAGCGACATTTACGTCATTAAGCCGGAAGCCTTGAGCGCGCTCAACAATGCGGGCGGCTTGACGGCGCGTGACTTGGATGCCGTCGCGCAACCGCAGCCGCAACCCAACGGCCAAGCCGTGCGTTTGCCAGAGCGGGCCGGAGATATTTTCCGCTTCTCCCAGATGGGCCAGGTGGCCGCCGAACCCTATCGTTCCGCTTATAAATCGGCGGACGGTCATATCTGGGTGCCCGCCGGAAATGCCTTGCTCGAATTTGACGGAATCCGCTTTCGCGCCTATACCGCCGCGCAAGGTCTGACAATTTCAATGTTTAAGGCGAGTGAAGACGCCGCCGGCAATCTGTGGCTGTCCGGTTCGGGCGGCGTGGTGCGCTATAACCGCCAAGGTCTTTCCACTTACCAGCAACTGGCGGTGGCGTCATTTTACGAAGACCAGGCGCATGATTTGTATGCCGTCAATGGGCCAGGCCGCATCGCCCGCTGGGACGGACAAAGTTTTGCGACGCGACAGTTGCGGGTTGCGCCGGAAGCCAAATCCAGTTGGCACTCCAAGGCGGCTTTACTTGACAGTCGCGGCGAATGGTGGGTCTTGACCACTGACAAACTTTACCGTTTTGCCGCCGCCCGGGATTTCGCGTCGCTGGCCCGACAACGCCCGTTGGCGGTCTTTATGGAAAAAGACGGCTTTGCCGGAAACAGTTTTTACCAGATATTTGAAGATAAGCGCGGCACTTTATGGGTTAGCGCGAAAACGCAAGGCCATGCGGTCTTGGCGCGTTGGAATCGCCTGACAGAGAAGTTCCAATTTTTTAGCGCCGCCGACGGCTTGCCGCCGGACAACGCAGTTTCCGCGTTTGCCGAAGCCGCCGACGGAACTTTGTGGCTGGGCTTTGTCTCTGGCGGCCTGGCGAAATTCGCCGACGGACGCTTTACCCAATACGCGCAAGCCGATGGCGTACCCGCCGGACTGGTCACCGCGTTGTATGCGGACGCCCAAAACCGCCTGTGGGTGGCGACGAGTCAGAGCGGCCTGGCCCGCGTGGATGATTTATCCGCCGCGACCCTGAAATTTGTTTATTACAACGCTGAAAATGGTCTGTCGAGCAACAATGTGCGGTCACTCGTCGGCGACAATTTCGGGCAAATTTATGTGGGCACGGTGCGCGGCGTGGATCGGCTGGCCCCCGCCAGCGGGCGCGTCAAACATTTCACGATTAACGATGGTTTAGCGTCGGATTTCGTTTACTCGGCTTTCCTTGACCACGCCGGCGCGTTGTGGTTCGGCACGCCCAACGGCGTTTCCCGACTCGCCCCGGAAGCGGAGACAAAGGCCCAAGCTACGCCGGCTTGGTTGAGCGGGCTGCGTATCGCCGGCGAAAGAAAAGCCGTTTCCGAACTCGGCGCAAGCGACCTGGCCGGCCTCGAACTCGCGCCCGCGCAAAACAACTTACAGATTGATTTCTTCGGCATTGATTTCAACCCGAACGAAGCCCTGCGGTATCAATATATGCTCGAAGGCGCGGACAAAGATTGGTCTGCGCCGGGCGAACAACGCACGGTCAATTTTTCCAATCTGGCGGCGGGAGATTACCGTTTTCTCGTCCGCGCGGTGAATGCGGCGGGCGCGGTGAGCGAAAAACCGGCCACTGTGTCGTTTCGCGTACTACCGCCTTTGTGGGCGCGTTGGTGGTTTATTACCGGCGTAATTTTGTTAGCGGGCGCGGGTTTCTTCGCTTTTTACCGTTACCGCCTGGGGCGCTTGCAAGCCGTCAACGCGGCCCTGGCGCAATTGCAACAAGCCAAAGAAGAACGTCTCGCCGAACTGGAACGGGTGCGCGCCCGCATTGCGCGGGACTTGCACGACGACGTGGGTTCGAGTCTGACGCAAATCGCGCTGTACAGCGAAGTCGCCAAACAGAGCGCGCGGGAAAACAAATCCGCCGTCGCGCCGCTGGAATTTCTGGTCAATGTCTCCAACGAACTGGTGGACGCCATGAGCGACATCGTGTGGGCCATCAACCCGCGCAAAGACCACTTGCAGGATTTGACCCAACGAATGCGGCGTTTTGCCAGCGAAATCTTGACGACCAGCGGCATTGACCTCGATTTTGTCGCGCCCGACGCCGCGCAGGGTGTCGCCCTCGGCGCGAATATCCGCCGCGAAGTCTTTCTGATTTTCAAGGAATCGGTCAACAATATCGTCAAACATTCCGGCGCGACAGAAGCGGCAATTGAGTTTCGTTTAGCTGAAAATGCTTTGACGCTGGCCCTCAAAGACAACGGGCGGGGCTTTACGCCGTCGGCAAATAATGAAGCAACCGCGTTTGATTGGCGGCAAGCGAAAGGCGGCAATGGTTTGTTGAGTATGCACAAACGCGCCGTCGAACTCGGCGGTTCATATCACATCGCATCACAACCCGGCAGCGGAACGACGGTGACGCTAACCGTACCGCTGGCGTGAAATGTTACCCGAATGGGTAGTGACACGCCTCCGCTAAAAGGCTAGACTGCTTTTCTGGCGACCTTCCAGGAGAAAAATTATGCCGAACGAGACGACCAACTTGACACCGATTCGCACGGCGATTGTCGAAGACCAGCCGAAAATTCGTGAAGGCTTGGCTTCCCTGCTGGAATTCACGCCCGGTTTTACCTGCGCGGGCAGCTATCGTTCGATGGAAGAAGCACTGCACCGCATTCCCCACAATCTGCCCGATGTGGTGTTGTCAGACATCGGTTTGCCCGGCATGAACGGCATCGAAGGCATCAAAATTTTGAAAGAACGGTTCCCCCAATTAACCGTTTTGATGCTTTCGGTCTATGACGACGACGAACGCATCTTTGACGCGATTTGCGCGGGGGCCAGCGGTTATTTGCTCAAGCGCACGCCGCCGGCAAAATTGCTGGAATGTCTGCAAGAAGCGGTGGCCGGTGGTTCGCCGATGTCGCCGGAAGTCGCCAGCCGCGTCCTGAAACTGTTTCGGGAGATACGTCCGCCGGAAAAAGTGGACTACGATTTAACGCCCCACGAACTGCGCTTCTTAAAACTTCTCGTCGAAGGCCACAACTACAACACCGCAGCCAAAGCGACCAAAAATAGCGTCAACACAGTCAAGTTTTACATCAAACGCATCTACGAAAAACTACAAGTGCATTCCAAATCAGAAGCCGTCGCCAAAGCCCTGCGCGAACGCATCGTGGCCTGAAAGTCATTTGTCCACTGGTGTTAAAGGCCCCACTGCGCCGACGGCGGGCTGCTCAATAGAACCGGCCCAGCCTTCTCGCAAATGATACCAGTTTACATTAAATAGTACGCATTAGCGGTCTTGCTGAAATGGATTATCTGCCATAAAACCATGAGTTTACAGCAGTGCAAACAACTGCCCACTGCCTACTGCCCACTGTCAACTGGTATGACTTGCTCCGCCAACGCAACCTTGACTGAACGCTAGTGTCACATTTACGCTTTACCACTTTCCACTAAATTCGCGGTAGAACCTGAAAAATGAAGCTTTGAAAAGTCTTTGAGAGTTATTTTAGAGTGAATTTGAACACTACTTAAAGACATTAACGAAGCCCTAGAGTAGTTTTGCGCTTGCCACGCGGCTAATAAAGGGTTGCGGCGGCGTTGACAAACAATAAGGGAGTTAAGGGTGATGTTCACAGCGAGTTTAGTTAAACATAACGGCGCGGGGTTGCGGGTTGCAGAAAAAGCGTTTGCGCCAAGCGGACAGCCGGCGCCGGCAAGTAGCCACGTCAAGGCTTTGAATGTGTTGGCGATGGCCTTGCTGCGCGAAGTTGAGGAATTGGGTAAAGCCCAGTCCGCGCCGGAAAGCAATATCAATCTGGCCGAGGAAGTGCGGCGTTTTGAGGAAAGCCTGATACGCAGCGCGCTCATACGCACGGGTGGACGGCAACGTCGCGCCGCTAAAATTCTAGGCGTGAAAGTGACCACGCTAAATGCTAAAATAAAGCGATTCGGAATAAATTGGGAGCAACTCGCCGGCGTCTCCACAGATGAAGCCGCAGATACAGTAACTCTGTTACGAAGGGTTTGCTGACGAGAGGAAATGATGAAGAAACTATTGCGATTGATACTTGTGTTGGCCTTAACAGTTGTTATCGCTGCGGTTACTATTCTCGCGCACAATCGTTTAGGCGCGGCCCAACAACCGCCGCCGCAGTCGCCGCAGATGCAGGCGGCGATGCAACTATTGGGGGCGCAAAAATGGGCTGAGGCGGCAACTGCGTTTGAAACTATTGTTAAAGCCGAACCAAACAACGGACGGGCCTGGTATATGTTAGGCACGGCCCGCCATTCGCTTGGGCAATACGAAAAAGCAGCGGAAGCATACGAGAAGAATATCCCCATTTCCAACAATCCAAACGCGATGTATAACCTCGCTTGCGCATATGCGCGGCTGAATCAGAAGGATAAAGCCTTTGCCTGGATTGAAAAAGCCATCGCGGGGGGAGTTGCCGGCAATGTCAATATTGAGACCGATGAGGATCTCAAAAATCTTCATGGTGACGCCCGTTTCAAAAAAACTGTCGAACTTGCCGCAAGACAGCAAAAGCCGTGTCTCTTTATGGCGGAAGCGCGTCAGTTTGATTTTTGGCTGGGTGAGTGGGATGTCTTTCCTTCGCAAGCCCCCGTTGGGCAAGTCCCCAGGGTTGGCGAGAGCAAGATTGACAATATCTCGGAAGGTTGTGGGCTTTTAGAAAATTGGACAGCTACCGGAAACAACGGAAAAAGCATAAATTATTACGACTCAACCACCGGCAAATGGTATCAGCATTGGATTGGTAGCGGCAGCGTTGCGTTGCGTTATGAAGGCAGTTTCAAAGACAACGCGATGCGCTTTGAGGGCGTTACGATTGACAAAGAGGGTAAAAAGACGCTGAACCGTTTGACCTTTTTCAAGCTTGATGAGAATACCGTGCGCCAATTTGCCGAACTTTCAACCGATGATGGCAAGACTTGGACAGTTTCCTACGATTTTCGCTACGAACGAAAGAAAACAAATAAGTAGGTGAGTAAGAAAAGGTTAGAGTTACGCCTTGAGGCGTGAGTTTTACGCAGTCCTTCACGCCTCAAGGCGTAACTCTAACCGCCGGCATACTTTATCTCCGGCAAGCCGGCGGTTCATCGCCGGAGGCAAAATTGACAATAAACTGAGGCCACTGGAAAAGGCTGATAAATGCGGCGAACAACCTTCAGCTTTTTCCGGTCATTCAGAACGTCAATTTTGGCTCCGGCCATGCACCGCCGGCTTGTCTTTAGTCAGTTTTAAGTTTTTAGCAAGAAGGGGTTGAGTTTCCACAAGTTACGCCGCGAGTCTCAGTAAACCGACACGCAAACCGCTCTAGTGAATGAAGTTTCTGACGGTCAGCAGGTTTTCTTTTAGTATGTATTCGTGGGCACCGGCTTGGAGAGCGGCTTCGCGCATTCGTTTGGTGCCATATTTGGTGAGAATCAATATTTTCGCTTCCGGGTGCATGGCGGTGATTTCCCGCGTGGCGGTCAGGCCGTCTTTCTCGGCCATCTCAACATCCATCAAAACCCATTCCGGCGAACAGGCTGCATAAGCCACCAACGTCTGCGCCCCGTCCGCGCATTCGTGAACGGTTTGCGCCAAGTCCCCAACAACGCTTCTAATCAAGCGGCGCATGGATGGATTGTCGTCCACAATTAAGAGATTACACACCATGCTCAGTTAATTATGTTCGTGAAAGCCAACCGGCGCGGAAAAAGAAACCTGTTTGTCACCCTTGTTGGTAAATTCGATGACTTGGTCTCCCGCTGTTTTTGCGTGTTCGCTGCACGGCCCGTTTTCAGCCAGGTCAAGGGCTTTGCCATTGAGTTTTATCGTGATGTTTGAATCCAATGACTCAAACGGCCCGATGCAGGTCATATAACCTTTTGCCACAAAAGCGACATATTTTTTGCGTTGCTTGGGGGCCAGGGCCACTTTCAAATCCGTGTCTGATTTGCCCTTTGCCAACTGGATTCGTTCCGCCGTTTGTCCGTCTGCGCCGACGGTTTCTGTGGCGGGAGCGGGGGTTGGATTCGTTGCGGCTTTGCCTTCATCCGCCTTCGCCGGGGCGGACGACGTGGCCCCGCCGTTTTGACTGCTTCCCGTAGGGGCATTATTACCACACGCCGACAGGCCAAAGGCCAGCAACGCGACCAACAAAATCATGCCGTTGTTTTTCATATTTTCAATCTCGGTTGATGAGGAACAACCCAAGCTGGTTCCGCTCACTTGGGTTGTTCCTCATTCTTTCATTGGGCCGATTATTGGATTACCACGGTAAACGTAAATTAAATAACCTAACCCACCTAACAAACTCTCCCGTTTAGAGGCGGTCTCTGACCGCCTCTAAACGGGAGAGTTTGTTAATTTTCTCCACATTATTTTTGTTCAATCTCCAAAGAAAGCGTAATCGTCACTTTTTTCTTGGTTGTATTCGTAACCTCCAAACGGTGGTCGCCGGATTTCTTAATGACAAATGTTTGGGGGGCTTTTGGACGGGAAGGTATTGCAGAATCCTGATCGCCCGGTTCACCCAAATAGACTGTGAGGTCGCTGTCTTTGAAGTCATA
>JAYVJN010000388.1:0-3262 GCA_043769325.1 Acidobacteriota bacterium | reverse complement strand
CCGCTATCCAAACGGCGAACGGGTTGAACCGGCGCACCTCAACGCCATTGACACGCTGCGCGAAGCCGGACGCAACAGCGACGCGCTGGTTTGGATAGGCCGCGCCCGCGCGCAATTTCCACGCACTTTTACCGAAACCAACGCCGTTTTTGCCAAGTTGCGTCTCGAACTCGCCACCAAACAGTGGAACGACGCCTCGCGCACCGCCGCCGAATTGCGTTCGCTGCCCTTTGGCAAAGATGTAATGACGGATGCGGGCGAAATTGCTTTCCTACGCGCCTACGCCCTCGAACGCGCGGGCCGCGCAGATGAGGCCGTCGCGGGCTATTTAACGGTCAATGACCGCGTGGGTTCGTATCACGGCGGTCTGGCAACGGCGCGTTTGCAAAAGCTTGCCGCGTCGCGCCCTGAAGTGCAAGACCGTGTGGCGCGTATCACGAAGGAAATCAAGGCCGCAGCCGGCGCGTATCCTTTGCGGTTTAGTGCCGAAACTCTACGCGCCGCCAAGACGCACGGCATTGACCCGCGCCTCGTGCTGGCGATTATGAAACAAGAAAGCGGCTTTAACGCCAGCGCAAAATCGCCCTCAGCGGCGCGTGGTTTGCTGCAACTGACGATTGACACGGCCCGTAAATTCGCGCCCCGCACGCCTTACACTACCTTGCGCGAAGATGATTTGTACCGGCCTGAAGTCAACACCGCTGTCGGTTGCGCTTATATAGCGGAACTTCTGCGCCTGTTTCCCAACAACTTCGACGCGGTTGCCGCCAGTTACAATGGCGGCGAAGACAACGCCGCCCGTTGGGTCAAACGCGCCGCCAACACAGACGCCGGACTGTTTGCCGCCGAAGTCGGTTTCAGCGAAACCAAAACCTATGTTTTCAAAGTGATGTCCAACTATCGCGCCTACCAAACGCTCTACACAAACGAGTTGAAAGCGCGGTAAATCGTCGCTCACGGTCAACGTGGGGCGCAATTGAAAGCGCGACTCATTATGAAAAGCAGCGCATTTTGCGGCTGTGCCGCCCGATGTGCGGAAAGGCTGCGCGCCTTTCCGTGACGTTTCGCTCATGCTCTTGCGGCTGCGCCGCCGTTGCGGGGCATAGCCCCATAGATTGGGGGAGCATTCGCACGGCGAGGCAGAGCCATCGCCGCACATCGGGGCGGCGCAGCCGCAGTGAGTCACACTTCTAATTACACCCGTTAACGCGGACTTTCAGCTAATCTTTGCAAAAGTTCTATTTCCTGTCGCAGCCTGAACAACTCGTCTTCGATGCGAAAGCCTAAGCGGGCGTTGAGGGGTAATTCTTTGAGGTTGACGGGTTGGCCTTCGGCGGTGAAATCGCTTAACCAGAGGGGCGCGTCGGCGGCTTGGACGAGGGCGCGGCCCTGGCGTTTGGCGAGGATTTGGCCGGTTGCGCCGATGTAAGGCGGCACGTCGTCTAAACTTGTACGCCAGACGGTGATTTTGCGCCCGCCGAAATAGGTGTAAGCACCGGGATAAGGCTGCGAGACGGCGCGGATAAGGGCGTCAAGTTCGGCGGCGGGACGGTTGAAATCAAGATGGCCTTCGGCGGGGCCGCGTTTGGCGCGGTGCGTGGCGCGGGTAATGTCTTGCGCGGTTTCCGGCACGTCGCGCCCGGCGGCAAATGATTGATAGAGTTTGCAATAGCCTGCGCGTAAGTTTTCGGCGACGAGGTTGTAAACGTCCATCGCGTAAGCGTGGGGCGGCACGTCGAACCAGCGTTGGCAGAGAATCGCGCCCGCGTCAACGCCCGCATCCATGCGAAAAATCGTGACCGCGCTGCGCGTGTGGCCTTGCAAGATAGTCCAGGGCACGGGGGCGCGTCCGCGTCCCTCCGGCAAGGGCGAAGGATGGCTGCCCAAGACAAACCGCGCCGGAATCTTCAACAACTCCACGCCAAAAAGCTGGCTCCAACCAAGCGTGAAAATATAATCGGGCGCGAGCGCGGCGATTTCCGCGAATGTCTCTGGCGCGTTAATATCTTCGGTGTCAACGGTTGCGACGCCATGCGTGACGCACAGGGCGTGCAAATCAACATAATCGGAAATCCCGCCAGGAGCTTGCGGCGGCACCGTTACCAATCCGACGATGTTCGCGCTGATGGCTAACAAGCCTTGCAGCGCGGTTTCGCTCTCTAAATTTGCCCCCACGCAGACCACGCGCGGCCCTTTTACATTCACAAATTACTCCTTTGCCACAAGCTGCCAAGCACACCGCACAGGTCAATACCGGAAGCGGTAGCGACGGGGCACCGTTTTAGTAAGCAGGTAAGAGAAAGTTTTCCGGTATAATGCGGAAGCCCGCACTTAGTCAAGGGCGCAGCGACACACTTACTTCGTGCGTGTTTCTGCATTCGGATTAGCCTGCAAAACATAGTCTTGTCTGCTTACTTGCCAGGGTGAGTTCTAAATACCTCATAAATTTCTCTTAGGTGCTTATCTTGCTGCTTTAAGCAGATGAGCAAAAGTATTCCGGCGGTTAGAGTTACGCCTGGAGACGTGAAGGGCGGCGTAAAACTCACGCTTGAAAGCGTAACTCTAACCTTTTATTATCCCGACAGTACTTTTACTCACTAATGTTACGGAGTCAAAAATTGCTTGGTTGATTTGACTATATGCGCCGGAGGCGCGGCGGAAATTAGCCGGTGGTGAGAACCACCGGAAACGATGGCGGCGATATTTTGCGCTCCGGCAGGAGCGCGGGACTGATGCTTGTTCCCGCGTCCCTCATAGGACGCCGACGCGCTGCGCTGCCGGTCTCCGGTGGTTACGCTAACGCTCCACCACCGGCTAATTTCCGCCGCGCCTCCGGCGCAAAAACTTGTCAACCATCTGCCAACCATCACGGCTGCGTAACATCAGTTACTCACCTGCTTATGCTTGCGCCATACCCCGTCGCTACCGCTCAGGGTACTGACCTGCGCGGTGCTTGGTTCCCGCCAAGAACTTATAGCGCAATTTCGCAAATGGCAACTAACCCGCAAGACTAAGCGGCTTTGCCTAGGGCTTATTCAAAGTAGGAAAATAACGACAGACCGCCTCGCTTGAGAAATTTACCTCAACCTAACGCCGGTTGTGGTTATCACTTATCATCTATCACCTATCATCTATTACGGTCACAACGCCGGTTTAGCCATAATATACTTCGCACGGGCACAATTGGCGTATTGAGAGACGCCACAAGTCAGTACCGGAAGCGGTAGTGCCCGGGTCGCAACTGAGGTGCATGGTGGCGTTA
>JAYVJN010000387.1:0-10014 GCA_043769325.1 Acidobacteriota bacterium | reverse complement strand
TATCAACGCGGGCATCGGCAACACTAATACCGCGATGGAGTTGGCGCGTTACCGGCGCGATATACGTTCGCTCAAACCGGATTGGGTAATCCTCGGCTTCTTCATCAACGACGCTGAACCCGACCCCGTGCCGACGCGCAATTTCATCTTGGAAAACTCCTCGTTGGCGGCGATGGTTTACGGCGCGTCCAGAGTGCGCGGCGAATCGCCTTACCGCAGCTATCTCGATTATTACCAATCACTTTACCGCGACGATGCGGCTGGCTGGCAACGCTGCCGGAAGGCTTTGCAAGAACTCGGCGCACAACTCCAACAAGACGGCGTGAAAGCCACTCTGCTGCTCCTGCCGGAGATGCACCAGCCAAACAACTTCGGCCCGTTCGCGGATATTTACCGCCGCGTCAGTGATGTTGGCCGCGCCGCCGGCTTTGAGGTAATTGACGCCTCCATTAATTTTCCCGCCGGCCCCGGCGATAAGTACTTCGTCACGCCCGAAGACGCCCACCCCAACGGCGCGGCGCAAGCGATCTTCGCCGAAGCCTTGCGGCAAGCAAAGTTTTTCCGGTAAGGAACGCTACGGTTTACACCAAGAGGCTGTGCATTATAAGCGGCGGGCGCAAGCGACCCTTCCTAACCTGCCAGGTAGTTCAGCGGGCCTGGGTTTCTAGTGCGCGTCCATGCAGTTACAGTTTTACCAAGCCGGCCCTGCGACCTGGCAGGTCGGGAAGGGTCGCTTGCGCCCGCCTGTTGTAATGCCTGGTGCCTAACTGAAAAGCGTATGAGTCCCGCCATATTTAACCGCAAATTGCTCTACTAATTGGCAAAACTCTCGTCCAGTTTTTGGTAGAACTCCGCTTCCCCGCCCTCAAAGTGGTGGCCGTTGGCGTTGGCGATGATGAGTTGTTTGGGTTCGCCGGCTTTGGCGAAAAGAGATTGCGCGTCTTTGAGCGGCGCGGTGTCGTCGTTGGAAGCGTTGAAGATATAGAGCGGCACAGGCGCGAGTTGGGCGATGATGTCGTGCGCGTCGAAGGTCTTTTCGTCGGGGACGCCTTTGGTGACGTAAATGATGGCGTCACTGGTTTTCCAGGCTAATTGGTTGTAAACGGGCAAACTCACCGCCAACACTCGTCCGACACGCGGTTTCATCTCCGTTCGGCCCGCGATGAGAATGCTGTAGCCCGCGCCCAGAGACCAACCGGCCAGCGTCACGGGCCGTTTGGCGTCCACGCCGGGACGGGCGAGAGAAGCGTTGATGAGTTCTGTATAATCTTGTGTAAGTTCGTCAAACGTCGCCGGTTTTTCCGGGCTGTGAAACGTCGTGAGATAATTTTTTACGTCCAAAGCGACTACGGTTTTGCCCTTTTCCGCCAAATGCGCGGCGATGTCGGCGCAGAAGGGCGACCACCCGCCGTCGCCACTCGTGAAGAAAACGAGTTCCTGAGTGCCCGGCTTTTCCTGTTGATAAATCAATAACTTAATCGGCTTGCCACGCAAGGTTGCCGCAAACGAGCCACGTTTGACCGCGCCGGATGATTCCTGTCGCGTCGTGTGGTAATAAAAACTATAATACTTCCACGCGCCGCCCGCCGCGCCGAGCGTCAGCAAAGTGGCTAACACTAAGACAACAAGGCGTTTCCGGCTAAGAGGCGGCGTATTTATGAGGGCGTCCGTTGGTTGGACGTGCTGCATGATGAAAACTCCTGGCAGAAAAGTTAGGTGTTTGGCAACAGTGTGGTAAGCAACGCTACGAGGCCGGAAACGCGCCCTTTCCAATTATTTAGCAAACCCGCAAGTCTTTTGTGAGGCGCGGCGGCGGGGCGATTTTCGCGCCACGCGGCGGGGCGGCGTTTGATGGCGTCGCGCACGGTCACGGCGTCGCGCACCTGCAAGAGCGCGTAACACATACGCAAACTCAGGCGCGGCGTAAAACACAGATAACGCCGCTCCCAGCCGTGCGGGTGATACTTCGCCTTGTAGCGGTGTAAGTGGCGAAAATCATAGAGTTTAGAGAATTTTTCGTAAACCAGGCGAAGAAACCGCGCCAGATGCGGGTGACGCGCCAAATCGGGGTCGTCCAAACGGGCCAGCGGCGCAAGCCCCATCGAAGCCATCGCGTAACCTTCAGAGCGTAGTTTCTGGCAAATCCCGGCGGTTAAAAGCTCCATCGTGCCGCGAATGGCATCGGGCCGGCGGCGCGTTACGTCCAGATAATAGCCGTTGCGCCCGTAGATGGGTTCGCACACTACAAAGCCTTCCACGCGCCCGTGACCCGCGCCGGAACGCGCCAGAAAATATCGTTTGTCCGAAGGTTGAGTTAAACCTAAGCCACCCAATAAAAAACCCATTTCATGGTCGCCGCGCATAGCCAGCCACTCTGCGGAAACGGCGCGGATTTCGCCATTGAGTAAATCCGTCTCGGCGTTGGGCATGAACGGATGGTGTTCACTAACGACAACGCCCTCGCGCCGCGCTTTGTTCGTCGCCGCCCGCACGAGTTCAAGCTTGCCGCCGGCCAAAGTAAATTTTTCGAGGTCAAAGACTGCTTCGACGCCAACCTGCGCATCATCAAAACCGGCGGCGCGAAAGGCCGGCAAAAGGTGCGGGCTAACCTGGTAAGCGCACACCGGACGCGGCCTCATAGCTTCGCGGAACTCGCGCAAAAGCGTTGCCGCTAGTTCCGGCGCGCACACCGGGTCGCCGCCGATAACCGCCACGCCGACACTAATTTGGTAAGCAATAAAGCCTTCGACAGCGGGCGTGGTAAAATAGCTTTTAGGCCCTTCGAGCAAGGTGTATGAACTGGAATTATAGCCGTATTTCTGCACCAACGCGCGCAATTCATCCCGCGCCGGAACCCGCTGCAAAGCGGCGCGGCGGCGGAGCGGTTTGACTACATTGACGAGTTTGCGCATGGCCTCAATCCTTCACGCGAAAGTTACATTCCTGACGTTGCCGCTCAACATTATTGCGTTACAAAATCCACAACTGTCATGCTTTTTGAATTGTATGCAGCCAGGCGATAAAAGTAAACAGCCAGCCGGAAATTCTGTCGTGTGCCAATGCAATTCGCCTTTTTCGCGTTGTCGGATTGGCTGATAGACTTGCCTGACACTAGGGCTTGTTCAAAGTAGCAGAAAGAGACAGGATTCACAGGATGCGCGCAGAATTGACAGGTTTGTCTCAACTATCCAGGCCAGTGCTACTTGAACTTAGCGTTCTCGTCAATCTTGAAAAATCTTGTCAATCCTGTCCATCTCCTACTTTGAATAAACCCTGTGCCTGACACCCTGGCCTGATAATAATACTTGCCTTTGTTTCAAGTTTTCAGCTATTCTGTAACAGCCAACTGGTGTTTGCTGTCGAAGTTAGCATCTGTTACCAAAATCCCGCGCCAACTTCTTGCTCGCCATTTGTTTACTCCCGCTACCAAAACAATTGTTTACGCGCCTAAACACAATTTCATGCGCTGCATTCCTCTGCGCCGCCTAGCTTACTATACGATAAGGAACACCCATGACCAGAAAGCTAACCGCCTTCGTTACTCTACTATTAAATTTTAGCATCATACTCAGCCTGGCCCTGCCAATGGCCCGCGCCAATGAGACCAGGCCATTAAACGGTTATTACCTAAAGCCAACAGTAAATAATACTGTTACTCAAGGTGACAAACCAGCCGCCTCGCTCTCCGACATCCTCAACCCCGACGGCACAGTCCGCACCGACAAAAGCGGTAGTTTTGACGCCAGGGGTTTGCAGATGGAATTAGCCCCTAATGGCTCACCGCGTTTTGCTTCAGTTTCTGTGCCCAATCAGCAACATTCCCCAGCCGAGACCGGAGCCAGCAACTCAGTCTATGCTTTTGCCGTAGATGGTAGTGGCAATATCTATGTTGGTGGATCTTTCAGCTCAATCAACGGCATCTCAGCCAATCGGGTGGCGAAATGGAATGGTTCTGTGTGGAGCAGTCTGGGCAGCGGAACAGGGTCAACCGGCAATGGCGTTAGTTTAGGCGGCAGCGGCGGGTTTGTCAATGATTTGGCGGTGCAGGGCAACAACCTTTATGTCGGTGGGGCTTTTTCTAAAGCATACAACAACGCTTCCAGCAATATAGACGCCAATAATGTCGTCATGTGGAACGGCCTCACCTGGGTTCCCCTTGGCAACGGCACGGGCACTAACGGCAACGGCGTGGACAGCAATGTCGAGGCTCTGGTTGTCAGCAATAGCAAACTGTATGTTGGCGGGTCATTTGAACGCGCTTATAATAACATCGGAAGCAGCATTTTAATCAACCACATCGCCACCTGGGACGGACTAGTTTGGCGCGGGTTGGGCAATGGCAGTAACCCCTCCAACAACCTGAACAACGGCGTAGATCATGTGGTTGATGAATTAGCGGCAAGCGGAGGGAATATCTATGTTGGCGGCTTTTTCTCTAGAGCATTCAACAATACTACCATCGTCAACGTCAACCATATTGCCGTTTGGAATGACGGCACCGGCTGGGCAGGGATGGGAACCGGCTTAAACGGAACGGTTTACGCTATCCTTCCGCTAAACGGCAATATCTATGCCGGGGGAAATTTCCAGACAACCGGCGCCAACCTGACGGTAAATTATCTCGCGTTCTGGAATGGCAACAGCTGGTCACCTGTGGGCAACGGGGTCAACAGCTTTGTTTTCGCCCTTTCCAGAGCAGGAAACAATATCTACGCCGGTGGCTTTTTCAACATGGCTCACAACAGCACTTCCAGCAGCATTGAAGCTAATCATGTCGCTGTCTGGAACGGCACCAACTGGGCCACGCTCGGAAGCGGCACGGGCACCAACGGCAATGGGGTCAATAGTACGGTACGGGCCCTGCTCGCGTTACCTGATAACAAAGTGTATGCCGGCGGCGACTTCGGTACAGCTTACAATAACAATGGCAACGAACTCTTTGCCTCGCACCTGGCTCTTTGGAACGGCAATGTCTGGTCAGTGCCAGGTATTGCCCCGATAATGGTGAGCATTGATGACACCTCAGTCATAGAAACCAACGACTCCGGGGTCAGAGCCGACTTTATCGTCCGTCTGGTCACAGCTAGCGACCAAGCTGTGACCGTCAGGTATTCGACCGCCAATGGCACTGCTCTTGCCGGCAGCGACTATCAGCAGGTGACAAACGAATCCGTGTCGTTTTTTCGTGGCGAGACAAGCAAAACCATTTCTGTTTTTGTCAATCCGGACACTCTGAACGAAGGAAATGAACATTTCTTTGTCAACCTATCCGCCACCAGCGGCGGCACGATAAGCGACAGCCAGGCCGTCGGAACTATTGTTGACGACGACTCCGGGCCGGTCTCCTTTGAGTTTGGCCCCAACCTCAGCACTGTGAGCGAAGGGGCGGGCGCAGCAACATTTACCGTGCTGCGTCGCGGCGACACTTCCGGCACAGTGTCTGTTGATCATGGCACGAACACTGATTCATCGTTTATCCCTTGCAATACCGCCGGCAATACGGCCTCTTCGCGGTGCGATTTCGCTGTCACCATAGGAACCCTTGATTTCGGGCCCGGCGAAGTGAGGAAAACTTTCGCCGTGCCGCTGATTGACGACTATCTGACCGAAACCAATGAAACCCTTTCGCTAACCCTCAGCAGCCCTCGCAACGGAGTCCTCGGCCCGGCCAGTACAACTTCTGTGGCGATTACCGATAATGACCCCATGACTGGTGCCAACAAGGTCTTTGTCACCCGCGCACAAGGAGCAGACGCAGTACCGGCCACCGGCGCATTTGGTACGGCTTCCGCGAATCTGACGCTAAACGACGCGGAAACTCAATTAAACCTTAACTTAACGGCAAGCGGGGTAGGCGGGATTTTCGGCGGGTCACCCACCTTTCACATTCACGGACCGGCCTCAGTAATGGGAACCGGCCCGGTGCTTTACACGCTTCCCTCTTCCATCATCATTTCCAATCATTCCATCGCCCTTTCTCCAGAGCAGGTGGGCTATCTAAAAGCAGGGCTACTTTACCTAGATGTGCATACCACTAACCTCACTAACCCTGAGATTCGGGGGCAAATCGCTTCGCAACCACTGGAAAACGCGAAATTCTTTGTCCGCCAGCACTACCACGACTTTCTCAGCCGTCAGCCGGATACGGCGGGGCTGGATTACTGGGTAGGCCAAATCGCCAATGTCTGCGGCACGGATACGGCTTGCATCCGCCAACGTCGGATTGAGGTTTCTGCGGCGTTTTTCGTTGAACTGGAGTTTCAGCAGACTGGCTCTTACGTCTATCGTTTATACCGCGCCGCATATGGCAACAACCAGCCCGCGCCTAACCCGGAGAATCACCCCGACGCGGTAAAGATTCCCGGTTACCAAGTCTTCTTGGAAGACCGCGCCCGCGTGGTGGGCGGCGCAAATCTGGCGCAATCGCAATTGGCCCTGGCCAATACCTTTGTCCAACGAACGGAATTTATTGCCCGTTATCCGGCCAGCATGACAGCAGCGCAATATGTTGACGCCCTACTCAGTACCGTACAATCTGCTTCCGGCGCAGACTTATCGGCGCAACGCGACGCCCTGATTAGTTTGTACAATTCCAACGGGCGCGGCGCGGTGTTGTACCGTCTGGCAGACGACAACACTACTGGCAATCCCATTAACAACCGCGCCTTTATCACTGCTGAATATAACCGCGCGTTTGTCTTAACGGAGTATTTCGGCTATCTGCGCCGCAACCCGGACATGAATGGTTTTAACTTCTGGCTCAACGCCATCAACAATAATGCCGGGTTCAATTTACAGACCGCAGCCGGGCAAAACGCAATGGTCTGTTCATTCCTCACTTCGCAGGAATATCAGGAGCGTTTCAGCAACGCCGCGCCGCGCACTACCGGCGAATGCCCAACGCCCTAACGCAAGACATTAACGGGCCGTAAGTTTACGGCCCGTTGTCAATTACCTTTTTCTCAGGTACTACTTTCCTGACGATGACGAACACCACCACTTGGGCCGTCGTGGGCGGCGGAATGCTCGGTCTTACCCTGGCTTTGCGCCTCGCGCAGGCGGGCCGCAAAGTTACGCTTTTTGAAGGCGCAATGGAAATCGGCGGACTCGCTGGCGCGTGGTCTTTGGGCGATGTCGTGTGGGACAAGCATTACCACGTCACGCTGCTTTCTGATACCTGTACGCGCAATGTCGTCAACGAATTAGGGTTGGCCGACGAATTTCAGTGGGTCGAAACCAAGACCGGCTTTTACACGGACGGCGAGCTTTATTCGATGTCCAACACGCTGGAATTCTTGAAGTTCCCGCCGTTGGGAATGATTGATAAATTTCGGCTGGGCGGCAATATCTTTTACGCCTCAAAGGTGAAAAACTGGCAGCGGTTGGAAAAAATTGGCGTGGCTGTCTGGCTGCGGCGTTGGTCGGGAAGGCGCACCTTTGAGCGGATGTGGCTGCCGCTTTTACGCGCCAAACTGGGCGACAGTTACACCAAAGTCTCGGCGGCGTTTATCTGGGCCACTATCGCGCGGATGTACGCGGCGCGGCGCACGGGCCTGAAAAAAGAGATGTTTGGGTATGTGCGCGGCGGCTACGCTAAAGTGCTGGAACGCTTTGCCGTAAAGCTAAAAGAAACGGGCGTGGCGGTGAAATTAAACCACCGTATTGAGCGCGTCGAAAAGACCGGCGGCAAATTCGCGCTTTCGTTCGCCAATGGCGCAAACGAAACATTCGACCAGGTAGTTTTGACTATTCCCTCAAGCGTTGCCGCGCTGGTCTGCCCGCAACTAAACGACGCGGAAAAAGCGCGGCTCAACGGCGTGGAATATCAAGGCATTGTCTGCGCGTCCGTTTTGCTGAAAGAATCTTTGGGGCCTTATTACGTCACCAACATCACCGACGATTTTGTTCCGTTTACGGCGGTTATCGAAATGTCGGCCCTGGTGGACAAAACCGAATTCGGCGGCCACGCGCTCATCTATCTGCCCAAATACGTCGCGCCCGACGACCCGATTTTTCAAGAACCCGATTCTGCCATCAAAGAACGCTTTCTCGCGGCCCTGGCGCGAATGTACCCGCATTTCCGCCCGTCGGATGTCATCACCTTTCAAATCTCCCGCGTCCGCCAGGTTTTCCCCTTGCCGACGGTCAATTATTCTGCCAACTTGCCCGCGCAGACGACTTCTCTGCCGGGCCTCTACGTCATCAACTCGGCCCATATCCTCAACGGCACGCTCAACGTCAACGAAACCATCCAACTCGCCGAAAACGCGGCGGCGCGGCTGCTTGAAAGCGCATGATTATTTTGCCTCTTTGGATTTGTTAGCGGGTTTTATTTGGTTGGGGTTGCGACGAGTTTGATTTTCCCGTCGGAGCATTTCATTTTCCAATCTGAGCCGTAAGTTCTCGCGTTCGCGTTCTTCACGCTCTTTGATGCCTTGTATTTCGTGGTCAAAGCGGTCAGCCATACGCTCTACGGCGCGGACGAGGCGATCCAATTCGGTTCTTATTTTCTCAATATCCTCAGTGTTTTTCTTGGTGTGTTCTGCGACCAAAATGGTTTCTTTCACAGCAGCTAAAATTTCTTTCAAGTCGCCTAGCATCCGAATTTCTCCTCTAACCGCGTCAGGGTTGCTTGAGTGGTCGCCGCCAAGCGGCCAATCTCCTGTTGAGCGCGTTCCATCGCTTGATTGTACTGCTGTAATTTGAGGCCGGATGCGGCTATTTGGTCAATAATTTCTTGCTCTGCGCCGCCGTTTAGCTGGTTTTTGCCGTTATCTTCGCCAAGCGAATTTTGCAACAAAACAACAATCGCGTGAGCCATTTCTGATGGCATTTCCAACATTACATTACTGCTCATTATCCACCTCCGCGCAAGAATTTACCACCATTCTCTCAGAGCGTAAAGTTGTTTTGGGTTGCCGTTTAGCGCGTGTAACGGAAAGCAATTAGAGAAAGAATAAGGCCCGTCAGTTCGATGGCTAACAGTTGATACATCAAAGGTTGCGGCTTGCCGTCGAGCAATAAACCAATGATGCGCCCGCCCGCGAAACCGGCGTAAACCAGGGCCAGCAAAGCCACGCCGGGCCGCGTCCATTCCGTGTATAGCGCACAGACGGCGAAGGCGATGCCTATCACCAAATCGAACCCGCCGTAAGTGGCGCGAAAGTCAATAACCGCCGTCGGCGTGGGCAATTGCACTTCCACCGAAGCCGCCATGCGGTAGGGCCAGAAGAGAAATGTCACGCCAATCGCCAGCCAAGCCAGCGACGACAAACCAAGCAAAATGCGTGCGAAAAGCATACTTATAACCCTCTCAAGTCAACGCTTTAACCAATAACGTGATTTGTCCGGCGTGATAAAGATGATGCTGTATGACGCCGTGCGCGGTTTCGTAAACGGTGAAGCCGCTGGCGGTTGGCGCGTCGTAACTGTCGCCCAGACGGTTTTCCAGTTGTGCCTCGGTTAATGATGCAAGCGCGTCTTTAAGTTCCGCGTGGCGTTGGCGCAAGAGTTCCAAAGCGGTGGCCCAACCCGCTTCGCTGGCGTCCACTATTTCAGGCCAATCGCCTTCCACCGGCAGTTCCGGTTTACCCGTTTTGAGCCGCTTTGTAACTGCGCCCGTCCAGGCGGCGATGTGCAACGTGATTTCCCAAATCGTGTGCATTCCCGAAAGCGGGCGCGTCGCGGCTGGCACGGCGTTGACGCCCGCCAACGATTCCATAACAGACGGGCCGTGCCAGGCAGGGCCGTTAAAGGCGCGTTCCAATTGGTCTGTGATGCGTGCGATTTCGTTCATATAATTTTAGCCACAGATTAACACAAATTGACACAGATTTTGGATTTAAGTAATCAGCCACAAATAGACTAACCTGACAAAACAATGGAACTTATAGAAAACACATGGTTTTGTCTTTCTTGGGGTGTAATCAAAAGTGAAGCGGCTCTGCCGCCGGCTGTGCGGCGACGGCTATGCCTCGCCGGAAACCACGCTCTCTCAATAATTTGGGGCTACGC
>JAYVJN010000386.1:0-4112 GCA_043769325.1 Acidobacteriota bacterium | reverse complement strand
CGCGAGTTTTCCACATCTGTGGAAAACTCGCGGCCCCGGTGTTTATTTTCGCTTTTCATTGACAGCGCGGCTGCGTTACCGCAAACTAAGGCGAATTTATAATGCCCGTGCTCTTATTCACGGGCCTGAAAGGAATTTTACGTTATGTTATTTTCACCAATTAGTTCGCAGGAGTTTGTCGCGGTTCAGTCTGCACCGTCGCAAGAGGTCGTGGATAAACTGGCGGCTTTGTCGGCTGACGAGCCTTTGCCGCCAACTTATAGCCGCGATAATGTGCGGCTGCTGGCGCAATCGCCCCGCAAAGTTTATCTCTACTGGGATTTATCAGACGACCCTTTTGCCACCTTACGCGCCGCTTTCGGTTCCGGCGTGGCAGATATTTACCGCCTGATGACGCGCCTCATTAACGAGGACACAGGCGACGAAATTTTGTCGGAGGCCGCCGCCTCGCGGATGCAATCCTTCAATGTGCAACCCGACCAAGCCTATCGCGCCGAGATTGGTTTGTACGCCGAAGGCCGCGCCTTTATTCGTTTGTTAGCAACAGATACGGTACGCACACCACGCGCGAGCGTGGTAGCGCGGGCAGCCAATGATGCCGATTTCTATGTCGCGCCGGCAGAATTCGCCCGTGTTTTGGATGAGGCCGGCTATGTCGGCGACGCGCTGGAAGTAACCCTGGAAGCCGCCGACGCTGAACGCCAGGAAGCCCTCAGCCGCACTCTGGCGCAACAGGTGGGCGGCGCGGAACTGCCGGAATTGAATGCCCAAGAAGAAACTGAATTGCGCGGTTTACTGGCGGCTTTGGCTTTAGGTTACACGCCCGCCGAAGTGTCCGGCTTGCTTTCGCGCAACCTGGCTGCGTGGTTGGCCGGCGCGCAGCAAGAATTAACCGCCGCGCGTTTGCTGGATGCGTTGCGCGCTTCTTTGGGTTTGTCGCTGACCGGCGGCCCTTACGATGCCGACGCAGCGCATCGCGTCGCGCGTTTCACCGCCGGCGGCAGTTTGGTCAACTTGCCCGATGTGCCGTTTCACTTGTGGCTGCCCAGTATGACCACAAGTGCCTTAGCGCGGAAATAGTGCTGAGGACTGAGTGCTGAGGACTGAGACGCATTCGTCCAAAATCAGCACTCAGCACTCAGCACTCAGCACTTGCTATGACTGGATTCTTCAGCTTAATACTACACGCGCATCTGCCCTTTGTGCGCCATCCCGAATACCCGGAATTTCTGGAAGAGGATTGGCTCTTTGAGGCGATTACCGAGGTTTATCTGCCGCTCATCGTGGCGTTTACGCGC
The DNA here is from genome assembly GCA_043769325.1 of Acidobacteriota bacterium. Lineage (GTDB taxonomy): Bacteria > Acidobacteriota > Blastocatellia > Pyrinomonadales > Pyrinomonadaceae > JAYVJN01. Next base: position 2,814 of record JAYVJN010000386.1, on the reverse strand, counting down.
TTGCACGAAGCGGGCGCGGCCCCGCGTGTGGCGTTGAACCTCTCGCCGCCTCTGTGTGAGATGCTGGCCGACCCTTTGCTGCAACAACGCTATGCGCGGCATCTGGCGAATCTGCACGATTTAGCCAATAAAGAGGTGGAGCGCACAGGCCGCGAAGCGCCGGAGTTTACGCCGTCGGCTTTGATGTACCAGGAAAAACTGGGCGCGGCTTTAGACCTCTGGCACAATAAGTTTAACCAGAACTTAATCAACGCTTTCCGCGAACTCCAAGACGCTGGCGTCATCGAAATCATCACTTGCGGCGCGACGCACGGTTTTTTGCCGCTCATCTCCACGCCCGAAGCCAAACGCGCCCAGGTGCAAATCGCTGTCCGCAACTATTACAAGCATTTCGGACGCCAGCCGCGCGGCATCTGGCTGCCCGAATGCGCGTATGAACCGGGTGTCGAGTATTTGCTGCAAGAGGCGGGCATTGAATACTTTATCGCCGACACCCACGCCATTCTCTACGGCGACCCGCGCCCGCGTTACGGCGTCCACGCGCCCGTGCGTTGTCCCAACGGCGTGGCCGTCTTCGCCCGCGATTTAGAAACTAGCCAGCAAGTCTGGAGTTCGGTCATAGGCTATCCGGGCGACCCTTTTTACCGCGAATTTTACCGCGACATCGGCTGGGATTTGCCAGAAGACTACCTCAAACCGCACCTTCACGCCGACGGCGCGCGCCGGCATCTGGGCATCAAACACCACCGCATCAGCGGGCGCGGCGTGGAACAACAGGACAAAGCCCCTTACATTCCGGCCATCGCCCGTGAACGCGCCGCCTCGCACGCCGCAGATTTCGTCGGCAAGCGCGTAGAGCAAGCCCGCCACCTGCACAAACTATTTGAGGGCCGCCCGCCGCTCGTCGTTTCACCCTACGACGCCGAACTTTTCGGCCATTGGTGGTATGAAGGCCCGCGCTTTTTGGACTACGTTTTCCGCAAATTCCACTGGGATCAGACTGACGTGGCAACCGTCACGCCGGGCGATTTCCTCGATTCTGGTATTCCGATTCAGACGCAGCAACCCTCGCAATCCTCTTGGGGCGAAGACGGTTATTTCAAGGTCTGGCTCAACGACGGCACGGCCTGGATGTACCCGCACCAGCAAGCCGCCGAGGAACGCATGACCGCCCTCGCCAACCGTTTCCCCGACCCCGACTGGCTCACGCGCCGCGCCCTCAATCAAGCCGCCCGCGAGTTGCTCCTGGCGCAATCCAGCGACTGGGCCTTTCAAATCTTTCAAGGCACAACCGTCGAATACGCCACGCGCCGCTTCCGTTCGCACATCCGCCGCTTCGACGCCATCGCCTCGGATTTGGAACGCAACTACATAGTCCAAGACCGTCTCAGCGAAATTGAATCGCGCGACAACATCTTCGCCGAACTGGACTACCGCATTTATCGCAGCTAAAGTGGCAAAAGTGGTTGAGTATAATGCCTCCGCAAATTGCCTTATTTAATCGTGTATTGTAAAACCGTGTCGCCGCTTACCAACAGCAAGGATTCTGCGCCGTCATCTTTTGGCAGGGCAGCGGCGTGAAACTCTAAATTACGGATTCTATCCATTGAAAGTAACTCCTGATACATCAGCTTGCCGTCTGGGGCATAGATGTAAAGCAGGCTCTTGTCAACCTCCGTCAAATCAGCTAAAACCGCCAGGCATTTAGGCTGATTTGAATAGAAACGCACCTTTAGCGCGTCGGCAATAACGATTTCCTGCCACTTTTTCCCTTCTATCAAGTACGGTGCTTCATAACTTGCGGAGAGATTACCGTTATAATCAAGCAGATTCAGGCGGTTCTTGGCAAAAACAAGCGTTTTAGGCGTTTCCCCGCTCTCTAACAAACTACCGCTCGCCCATTCCGGGCGTGTCAGCCGTTTCTCATTTTGGCCTTTGGAATCAAGAAACGAGACACCACCGCGCGCATAAAGAATTTCGTCCTTGCCGTCTCCGTTAGTGTCGAAAGCGCGTAAATTGACAGTTGCGTTAGGGGTCACGTCCTGGTCAATAACCATCTCACCTTTACCGTTAAAGGCCCGTAATCTGTCTCCTCCAAATCCAATCAATTCTTGCTTTCCATCGCCGTCTAAATCCCCGGTTGTTATGCTCGTCGTTGCCAGGAGCCGCTTTTTCAGAGCATCAGGCTTTAATTGATTGTTTTTGTCGCAATTACAGAAAAGCAATTTCCCCTGATTATCTAACAGTGTGTACTCTTTTCCGGTGTCAGCAGCCCAGAATTCACAAACGCCGTCTTTTTCAATGTCGGCAACCTTCACTTTCCAAAAAGACAACTTTTGGTTTTGATTTTTGGGCAGAGTCGGACAGGTGTAAGCAATTTCTCTTTTAGGCTGACCGTTTCCGTCCAGAAAAACCGCAGACTTCATTTTTGTTATAACAACGTCAACGCCTGGCGAACCGTCTAATTCTCCGGCAGCAATATCTGTTATGAATGAGCTATCCTGATTGTGGTAAAACTCTTGCTTACTGATGCCTGGAGTGCCTCGGATAATGTGTGGCGTCTGCAAGTCAGCGTCTGTAAAGAGTTGTGTTCCGACTTGCCTAGGCCCGGAAAAAGGGGCGCAAGCGCACCAAAAGCCTAAAGGCAATAAAGACAACAAAACAAAGGCTAAATATTTTTTTCTCATACAAACTTAAAGCGTAGGCATTGACCACTTCGGGTGTAATCAAAAGTGAAGCGGCTCTGCCGCCGGCTGTGCGGCGACGGCTATGCCTCGCCGGAAACCACGCTCTCTCAATAATTTGGGGCTACGC
>JAYVJN010000385.1:0-11233 GCA_043769325.1 Acidobacteriota bacterium | reverse complement strand
CTCGTAAACAGAGTTATAACATACGGACAAGAGCTAGTACATAACTTGTCGTAAGGTGAAATAACAGATGAATGTTGCAGACGGATTACGCCGCTCACTTATCGCGTGCGGCGCGTGGCTGATAGCGGTCAGTATGCTGACCGGAATCTGGACGGCGGCGGCCCTGACGCAGAAATTCGGCATCGGCGACGGCAAACTCGCCCTCGCCGCGCATTTGAACGCGCTCATTGGCGGTTTGTGGTTAATCGCCGTCGCCTGGAGTCTGGACTATTTGCGCTACGGCGAAACGGGCCGGCGGCGCATCGCCTGGCTTATCTCGCTCTCGGTCTGGGCCAACTGGCTGGTGACGCTCATCGCCTCGTTTTTGAAAGTCAACGGCCTGGACTACAACAGCGACCCGAAAAATAACGCCATAGCCTTTCTGCTGCAAACAACAGTAGTCTTGCCGGCCCTCATCGGGGCCATCGCCTGGGCCTTAGGGTTCAGAAAGAAATGATGAGTGATGAATGATGAATGCAGAAGTTCATCATTCATCGTTTATCGTTCATCATTTATAAACTTATGATTCATCGCAGCCCCTATCCAGATGTAGAGATTCCCGACGTTTCTCTGACCGAATATGTTTTGCAGCACGCCGCCCGTTATGGCGACAAGCCGGCGTTGATTGACGGCCCGACGGGGCGCACGATTACTTACGCGCAACTCGCGGAAAGCGTGCGGCGCGTGGCGACGGGCCTGGCGGCGCGTGGGTTTAAGAAAGGCGACGTTTTTGCCATTCTCAGCCCCAATCTGCCGGAGTATGCGGTTGCCTTTCATGGCGTTGCCAGCGCGGGCGGCGTCAACACGACGCTCAATCCGCTCTATACCGCCGAAGAACTGGCGCATCAATTACAGGATTCCGGCGCGCGGTTTCTCGTCACCGTGCCGGCTTTGTTGGAGAAAGCTAAAGAAGCCGCCGCGCACGCGCACATTGAAGAAATCTTTGTCTTTGGCGAAGCGGAAGGCGCGACGCCGTTTAGTGATTTGCTCGCCAACGAAGGTGAACCGCCCGCCGTAAGCATCAATCCGCGTGAGGATATTGTCGCGCTGCCCTATTCCAGTGGCACGACGGGCCTGGCCAAAGGCGTCATGCTGACGCATCATAATCTGGTCGCCAATCTTTGCCAGTTTATCGACATGGGCTTTTATCGGGATGATGAGCGGCTGATAGGCGTCTTGCCGATGTTCCACATTTACGGCATGGTCGTTATCCTCAACCAGACCTTACGGCTGGGTTTACAACTGGTCACGATGCCGCGTTTCGAGTTGGAGCAATTTCTGCAACTGACGGAAAAGCACAAACTTACGTTTCTCCATTGTGTCCCGCCGATAGTCTTGGGTTTGACCAAAAGCCCTCTGGCTGACAATTACGACTTATCCTCGGTGCGGGCCGTTTTTTCGGGCGCAGCGCCTTTGGGCGGGGAATTGGTGGAAGCCTGCCGGACGCGGTTCAAATGCGCCATGCTGCAAGGTTACGGTTTGACGGAAACCAGCCCCGTCGCGCTTTTGACGCCGCCGGACAACCCCAAACCCGGTTCGGTGGGCGTGGCCGCGCCGAATACGGAGATTTGCTTGGTGGATGTTGACACAGGGGCCGTCGTGAGCGAACCAGGCGCGCGCGGTGAGGTTTGGATACGCGGGCCGCAGATAATGAAGGGCTACCTCAACCGCCCCGAAGCCACCGCCGACACGGTTGACAACGACGGCTGGCTGCACTCCGGCGACATCGGTTACGCCGACGAAGACGGCCACTTTTTCATCGTTGACCGCCTCAAGGAACTCATTAAATACAAGGGCTTCCAAGTCCCGCCCGCCGAATTGGAAGCTATCTTGCTGACGCATCCGGCGGTGGCGGACGCCGCCGTCGTGCCCAAACCAGACGACGAGGCCGGCGAAATTCCGAAAGCCTTCGTCGTTAAGAAAGCGGACGTAACAGCGCAAGCATTGATGGCATTTGTCGCCGCGCAGGTCGCGCCGCACAAGAAAATCCGTCTGCTGGAATTTATTGACCAAATCCCAAAAAACGCCTCCGGCAAAATACTCCGCCGCGTCTTGCGTGAACGAGGGTAAGGCAACAACGCGGAGCGTCATTGTCCACTGTCAATTATCCCTTGTCCACTATTTTTCGCTAATCAGTGGACAAGGGATAGTTGATAAGGCACAGTTGGCCTGTTACCGACGCGGCGCGTAACCCGTATTTAATTTGTTGGTTGGGGTTGACCCTGTCCCGCTTCTGGCGCGGATTTACTGAAGAAATCATGGAAAAGATTATTAACGACTATTTTGCCGGCATCAACGCGCTTGACGCCGACGCCTGGCTTTCAACTTTTGCGCCGGATGCCACGAGTCACGAACCAGGCCAGCCGCCGCTTACGGGCCACGACGCCCTCCGCGCTTTCTTTAACGGCGTCGCCGGCGGCTTTAGCAGCCTTCATTTCAACGCCGACGAGGTTTTCGCCGTCGGCCCGGAAGCCGCCGTCAAATGGAGCGCGCACGGCACAGGCCATAATGGTAAAGAGGCAACTTTTGCCGGCATAGACGTTTTCACGGTCAACGATGCCGGCTTGATTACGACCCTCCGCGCTTACTGGAACCCTGCCGCAATGATGGCGCAATTGATGGGTTAATTGGCCGTTATGTACGTTCTCAACGTCCGTTCACAAAGCCGTGAGCAGTTCGTGGACATCACCGCGCAAGTGTGCGCCAAATTGCAGGAGAGCGGCGCACAGGAAGGCGTTGTCACGCTCTTTTCGCAGCACACAACGGCGGGTTTGACCGTTAACGAAAACTCCGACCCCGATGTGCCGCGCGATATCTTGCACGCCCTGCGCACGCTCATACCGCAGTACGGCATGGACTTTCGCCACTACGAACACAATTCCGACGCGCACTTAAAGACCAGTCTCGTGGGGCCGGGCGTGACCGTGCCGTTTCAAGGCGGCAAGCTGTGTTTGGGCCACTGGCAAGCGATTTTCCTCTGCGAATTTGACGGCCCGCGTGAGCGGCAGGTAGTGATGATGATTCGTTAGGCGGGTTTACTTTTGGCGCGGGCCGCAAGTTGAGTGACAAAACTGGCGTGGCTCTCGTCGTGCAAACCTGCCTGTAAATCAGCCGCCACGCGCGCCGTGTCACCATTTAATAACGCGGCCACATTGAGCCGTAGGCCCGGAAAGACGCGGCTGGCAATGAGGCCCGCGTCGTCCGGCGTAAGCCTCACATATTCTTCGTTTTGTAGGCTGAACCAATCAAACGCGCCGTCGTAAGCGCGCCAGACCAGGTATTCTTCTACGCCGTGGCGCCGGTAAAGGCGCAGTTTTTCGTGTAAATCGTAGGCCACGCTGCTGGCCGCGACTTCGACAATCAACTCCGGCACGCCTTCCAGATAATCGTCTCCGCTGACAATCGCCCTACCGCCATAGTCTTCGCTTATCCATAGCGCGACATCTGGCTGCGGTTCATTATCCAGGTCAAGGCGCACGGTGATATTGTCGCCGATTTCCAGACCCGGCGTGGCAAGATAATATGTGCCAAGCCAAATGATTATGTGCGCGTGTGGCTTCCCATGTCCTTTGACTCTGACAGGTGAGGGCATATAAACGACTCCTTCGATTAGTTCGGCTTTGATTTTCGGGGGCATCGCGTGGTAACGACGCTCAAATTCGTGGCGCGTCAGATGGTCGCCGTTGTTGAGCGGCGGTATGAAATTTGGCGGCGCGACGGTGGGACGATAATTGATTTCGGCGGACATTGGCGTAACACTCCTTAATTGCTTGACATTATAAACCTTTGTGGTTTGTTGCGCTACCTGAAAGACAAGTCAAAAGTCGAGGATATTGGCTACGGCCTTTGTTTTAACGAGGGATATGGCGGGCAAATTCTTCGGCAATGAGGCGGTTGACCCACACGCGATGGTGTCCGCCGGAGTGCGGGTTGTGGGTTGATAAATTAGGGACAGCGGCTTGCGCGGCTTTGACGCGGACGCGCCAATCGGCGAAGGGGATTTGGTGTTGCGCGGCCCAGTTCTGCAGCCAATCGTAGGAATCGGTCTGGTTGGCCCAGCCGACGATGAGCAAGGAATTGTGTGCTTTGGCATAAGCAGCGAGGCGTTCCAAGACGCCGGCCTCTCGTTCGGCAATGGATGGCGCAACCGCTTTACTCTCCGCGTTTGCGCTCTGCAACACCTTTTGCCGGCGCAATGCTCCGAGCGCGAGTTTGGCGCGAATGCCAAGCTGAAAGTCATTCGTCAGCCACTGCAAAGGCCGCACCCAACGGCCCCAGTAAGGGCTGCCGGCAACCAAATGACGATGGCGATAACCGCTCAGAAACAGTTGGTCATCATCAAAATCATTGTCACAGCCGAGGTAGAGAATCACGTCGGGCGGGCGCAAATCCTTCGCCGCGCGTTGCAGTAATAACAATTCCTGTTCGCCGCCGTAGGCCCCGATGCCGAGGTTTACAACACCGTAACGCGGCGCATAAAGCCCTTTGTCGTCTTGGTTTAAGAGTAAATCGAGTTGCCACGGGTAGGCTGCGTCAACCGGCAAACCCGTGCCTTGCGTGTAGGAATCGCCGACGGCAAAGATGAGTTTCGGATAAGCGGCAAAGTCTTCCTGAAAGTTTACCGTGCCGCGTTTATTGGTGCGGATTTCTTGTTGGAAATCAGTAGTTTGCAGCGAATAATAACCCTCGCGCAGACGATAACCGAGTTCCGCGTCGTAGATGTATGCCGCCGGGTCGTTGGCCTGATAGAGCGGCGCGAACAGGCGCAACGCGATTTCCGCCGCACACAAAGTAACGAACAGCGCAGCCAACAGAAGCGCAAATTGTTTCAGACGCAGTTTCACAAAGGTTCAAGGTTCAAGGTTCAAGGCTCAAAGTCGGGCGGCGTGAACAACTTTGAACCCGAAACCTTGAACTATTTCTTTTTGGGCGAGAGAGCTTTGCCTTGGTTATCTTCGCGTTGGAGGCGGCCTGATTGGTCTATGTAGAAGGAAAGTTTGCCGGTGCGGTTGTAGCGCACGGGTTCAGCCCAGGCCCCGTAACTTTTGCCGTCGGAGTTTACAGTTACATGGAATTGATAGCCGGTGGCAACCGTTTCCTTGACATCTGCGGGCAACAAACGCGCCAATATAAGGGCGTCAAGGTCGCCGAAACGCCCTTTTTGTGACTGATGAAGGATTTGCGCTTTGAAAATACGCGCCATAATATCTTCCGCGTCGGCTTCGTGGGTTTCAATCCGCAGCCGGAAAAAATAGTTTTTCCCGTCCTTTTTAACCTGCGCTTCGGCTTCATCCACCACAATCCAAACGCCGTTGTCGCGCCGCAAGTTCATCTCTTTCGGCACAAAAGGCTCGTTCGGCTGGGCCAAATTAACCATTACCGTCGCCGCATCGCCCTTGATGGTTTCGTCGCTCACGTCAAGCTTTTCAGGGATACTCTGCGCCGTCGCCGCGAAATCCGCTTCCAGGTCAGCCAAGTCTTCCGGCGCTAAACCTTCAATTGCCGGGCGGTAAGTGGAAAGCATAAAAGCCTCACGGAAACGCTTCTCGCGCAGGGCCTTGTAAAACTCGCGCACGGTTTGTGTAGGCGTTAAGGGCGCGGACGCGGTCTGCGCGTTCACACAGACAAAGCTAAAAGCCAATAACAAAACGACAACTGACAACTTTTTCATCATATTAAGCGAGTCTCCGGGCCAACCAAAAAGCGTAACCGCCACGCCTCTATTATAGAGACGTAGCGGCCAGGAATAAAGTTGCCATAATAAAAGTTAGAGTTACGCCTTGAGGCGTGAGTTTTACAAAGCCGCTCACGCCTCAAGGCGTAACTCTAACGCCGGAATACTTTTGCTCACCTGCTTACCTCTCCGGCGGGGCGAGCCATTTCTCGCGTCCGACCAGGTAGAGTAAGAACGTAATGACCGCAAATGGCAGCAACGACAGCACATCCGCGTAAGCGTGCGTCGGGCCTTCAAAGAAGGGGTTGCTGTGTTCCGACCACTTGGTGATTTTTGCGGTGACATCGGCCAGGGCCGCCGCCATGAAAGCGATGGCGATGCCGGCAATCGCGCCGCCCGCGATGTAGCCCGAAGCCATCAAAACGCCCGGACTCTTATCGCTTTCTGCCGTCAGTTCTTCTTCGGTCAGGTTTTGCCCTGCGTGTTTCTTGCGCGTGTAAATATCCACTAAGTAGCGAATCACACCGCCGATGAAAATCGGGCTGGACGAAGAAAGCGGCAAGTAAACGCCCACCGCAAAGGCCAGCGAAGGAATGCCCGCCATTTCCAGTACAATCGCAATCATCACGCCCAATAACACCAAGCCCCAGGGTAATTGGCGGTTGAGAATGCCCTTGATGATATAGGACATGAGCGTCGCTTTGGGCGCGTCGAATTTGGCGACATCGGCGGTCAAGACGCCATTGGCGGCGGGCTGTTTTTTATGGATGCCGTTGATGCCGGGGTCAGCTAGATAGACTACCGCGCCAGCGTCGTTCACCATATAACGCCCCGCGGGTGCGCCTTCGGTGTCGGTTTTGTGCCAGGGCCGGTAAGTTTTGCCGTCAATGGCTTGTTGCGCCCCGTGTAGTTGTTCCGGCGCGCCTATATCCGCGCCCGCCGGAGCTTTCAAGCCGGCAGGGAAGTTCTGTTCGACTTTGTAAACCGTCAGGCCCGCTTCGTTGACGAGGTATTCGCCGGCTTTGAGGCCGCCTTCCACATCCTTTTCTTGCTTGAAAACCCGCGCGTTGCCGGCGTCCGCCGGTTTGGTCGCGCCCGCGTAAGCCGTGAGGCCCAGCGCGTTACTCACATTGGCCGGTTTTTCGATTTTCTCAAAGGTCGTCGCCGGCACATAGACCGTCGAATTATTGTTCAGCGTCAACAGAATCGGCCCCAGCACGAGGGCCGAAGCCAACGCGCCAAAGAGAATCGCCACCTGCTGCAAACGCGGCGTCGCGCCTACGAGGAAACCGGTTTTTAAGTCCTGCGAAGTCGTGCCGCCGTTCGATGAAGCGATGCAGACAATCGCGCCGATGGACAAAGCCGTCACATATTTGGCCTGTCCCGTCCAGCCGATAAGCAGAAAGACGAGACAGGTGAGCAGTAAGGTTGCCACCGTCATGCCCGAAATCGGGTTAGATGATGAACCAATTTCGCCCGTCAGCCGCGATGAAACCGTGACGAACAGGAAACCAAAAATGACGATGAGCAATGCGCCCAGGATATTGAACATCAACCCAAGTTGCGGGAACAACATAATCGCCGCCAGCAACGCCACGATGCCGCCCAAGACGAACTTCATGGACATATCCTGGTCAGTGCGAACCGTGTTGCTGCCGCCATCGGCCCCGACCTGGCCGCCGCGCAAATCCGCCAGGCCGCCCTTGAGTCCGTGCCAAATCGTCGGCAGACTGCGGAACAGGCTGATGATGCCGCCCGCCGCCACCGCGCCCGCGCCGATGTAAAGAATATAAGCCCCGCGAATCTGGCCCGGCGACATCTGGCTAATCGGTATCTTCCCTGGCTCAACAACCAAGTCCCCGCCGAAGTATTTAATCATCGGAATTAAGACCAGATAAGCCAGCACGCCGCCGCCGCACATAATCGAAGCGATGCGCGGCCCGATGATGTAGCCCACGCCCAACAGTTCGGGCGAGATTTCCGCCGAAATTGAACCGGCCTTAAACGGTGCGCCGAAAATCTTCTCCGGCGTGTCTTTCCAGCCCTTAAAGGCGACCATCAGCGTTTTGTAGAGCAAGCCGATGCCAAAGCCCGTAAAAATCGTTTTCGCGCCCGTCTGCGCTAATCCGCTGGTGCCAAGCGTGCCGGCTTCCTGTGCGACGGCGCGGGATTCCGTGTCGGCCCCGGCTTTCAGGACTTCCGCGCAAGCCGTTCCTTCGGGATATTTCAGGTAGCCGTGTTGCTGCACAATCAAGGCGCGGCGCAAGGGAATCATCATCAGAATCCCCAGCAAACCGCCTAAAACGGCCACCAGCATGACCCGCGTGATTTCCAAATCGAAACCGAGAATCATAATCGCCGGCATTGTTACGCCGACGCCGAAGGCGATGGATTCGCCCGCGCTGCCCGCCGTCTGCACGATATTGTTTTCCAAAATCGTGGCGTTTCTCAGACCGAAAGTTGACAGCAAGCGAAAGAGCGTTATCGAAATCACGGCGACTGGAATAGACGCGCTCACCGTTAAGCCGACCTTTAACACCAGATACAGCGACGACGCGCCAAACACCATGCCGAGAATCGTCCCGACAATGAGCGGCAAAATGGTCAACTCGCGCATTGAGACGTGCGCTGGAATATACGGGCGAAACGCGGCCAGATACGGGTTGGCCGCCGCATCCGAACGAGTTACGCTATTGGCTTCATTGGACATCCGAAGAATCCTCCCAACTGGAATGGTTGAAAAATTAAGGCTTCGCTACTTTAACCCAAGAAGGCCCAAGAAGAAAGCCTTTTCCGTTTAATTTACTGCGGCTGTTGTCGTAGATGTCGCTAAACCCGCGCCGCGTTGCCCCCAAATGAAATGGAACAAAGGCTACGCGCATAATTTTTCGCTTCGCTGAAACCTGTTGTCGTGGCTGGGAGCGCGGACAGCCTTGTCCGCATGAGCGCGAATGCGCGAAAAAAGTAACGGTAGAGGCGCGTGGCCCGAAAGCAAGATTCTTAGGCAGCGGCGTTACTCGCCTTCGCTCGTTGCGGACAAGCGCGTGGCGCGCTCCAATCGTGATGCGCTTAGTTTCTGATGAGCGTCAACTCCTGATTTGCTTTATAAATTCGCCAGGTACTGCCATGAATCCATGTTCTGTTAGCTTTCGCGTCTGTCGCTTTTCCGTTACACTGCGCTAACTTCGGAGGCTTTCATCTATGTATTTGCGCGTAATTCGACTCATTCTTCTCTGTTTGTCCATAGCGTGCGTGGCGCGTGCGGGCGTGCCTACGCCACAGGATGTTTTGGGCTTCACGCCCGGCGATGACCGTAAACTGGCGTCGTGGGCGCAGATTGTGGACTATTTCAAAAAACTTGACGCCGCGAGTGACCGCGTAAACTTCACGGAAATCGGTAAAACCACGCTGGGCGCGCCCTTTGTTTACGCCGCCATCAGCGCGCCGGAGAATCTGGCTAAACTGGACTATTACAAGGACATCCAACGCCAACTGGCCGACCCGCGCACGTTTCAGAGCAACGACGCCAAAGCCAAACAGCTTATCGCCAAAGGCAAAACCATCGTCCTCATCACCTGTGGCATTCATTCGACGGAAGTTGGTTCCACGCTTTCCAGTATGTTGCTGGCCCACCGTCTGGCCGCCAGCGATGAGCCGGAAATCAAGAAAATCCTGTCGGAAACCATCATTCTGCTCGTGCCTTCCTTAAATCCCGACGGCGTGGACATCGTGAAAAACTGGTACGACAAAACGCTCGGCACGCCCTACGAAGGCACCGACCCGCCCACGCTCTATCATCATTACACGGGCCACGACAATAACCGCGATTGGTACGCCTTCACGCAAGTCGAGACGCAGCTTACAGTTGAGCATTTGCACAACGCCTGGCACCCGCAGATTGTCAACGACATTCACCAGCAAGGCGCATTCGGCGCGCGGCTTTTCCTGCCACCCTATATGCAGCCCGTTGAGCCCAATGTGCCCAAGCAAATCATTGCCGGCTACACCGAATTGGGCAAATTCATGGCCGGCGAACTCCGCGCCGACGGTCACCAGGGCATTACCTACGATTCTACCTACGACGCCTGGACGCCGGCCCGCGCCTACTCGCACTATCACGGCGGCGTGCGCATCTTGTCCGAAACCGCCTCAGCGCGTCTGGCTTCTCCGATAGTCATCAAACCCGAACAACTGCGCGGCTCAGAAGGCTACGACGCCAAACGCGAATCCGCCAACTTCGGCCCCGTCTGGCCCGGCGGCGAATGGCACCTGCGCGACATCACCAACACCATGACCGCCGCCGCCTTCTCGCTCCTCAAACACGCCGCCCACAACCGCACACAATGGCTGACGCGGTTTTATGAAATCGGCAAAGAAGCCGTCAGGCCACGCAAAAAGGGTGAGCTATGGGGCTTCAAAGTGTCCGAAAATCGTCGGGATAGCAGCAGCGAATATAAACTACGTTCGCTTTTGGAAACCGCCGGAGTTGAATTTTCCGGGGCCACCAGTGACTTTGATGGTTTTGTAGTAAAAATGGCGCAACCCTACGGCCTGTTTGCCAAAGCTCTTTTGGAAAAGCAGGAATATCCGAATTTGCTGGATGCCAAAGGCGAGCCGCAGCAACCTTATGACGTAACCGCTCATACTTTGTCGCTTTTATTCGATGTAAAAGTTGAGCTGCTTTTAGCTCCTCGTCGCACTTTTGGCAAGTTTCCTCTTGAGTTCCGCGCCTGCCGCCCCGACAACGGCAAAACCGCCAAAATCCCGCAAATTGGTCTTTATCGCTCAAATGTGCCTTCAATGGATGAAGGTTGGACACGCCTGGTCTTTGACCGAAGCTGTCGCGGAGACGATTACATCAATATTTGGGATAGGCACGTTAAAACGGCTAACCTGGCGCGGCTGCAAACAATCGTCATCCCCGACCAAGCCCCGCGCCAAATCCTGAACGGCTACGCGAAAGGCGCGATGCCGGATGAACTTACGGGCGGTTTGGGCGCGGAAGGCGTGGCGAAGTTGCGCGAATTTGTCGAGGCGGGCGGGACAATTGTGACGCTCAACCGCGCCTCCATCTTCGCCATTAACGCTTTCAATTTGCCCGTGCGTAACGTGACGGCGGGCCTCAGCGAAAAAGAATTTTACGTCCCCGGTTCAATCCTACGCACTGAATTGGATACGGCGCACCCGATAGCCAGAGGAATGCCCCGCGAATCCATCGCCTGGGCCGAAGATTCGCCCATTTTTGAGGTCAACGAGGGCGCAACCAATGTGCGCGTCATCGCCCGTTACCCAACAGACAAAGACCCTTTGCTTTCCGGCTGGCTCTTGGGCGGCGACAAAATCAAGGGCAAAGCCGCGCTCGTCGAAGTCACTCTGGGTAAAGGCCGCATCATCCTGTTTGGCTTTCGCCCGCAGTATCGCGGCCAATCGCTGGCGACGTACCCGCTGCTCTTTAACGCCATCAGCAACGCGGGGAAATAGAGCGTAAATCGTAAATCGTAATAAGAAGGTTTCCCTTGC
>JAYVJN010000384.1:0-2726 GCA_043769325.1 Acidobacteriota bacterium | reverse complement strand
TGCAAATGGGCGCGTGTGCCGGCTATTTGGGCCACACCAAATAAAAGGGCCGCCAGCAATAATAATTTTTTCATCGGCGCGAAATCTCCTTGCCGTCCGTGATACTTTAGACGGTTGCAAGTTTACTGCGATAGCCGATTTTCTGGCAAGCAGTGTGGTGACGATAAAGCGATTTAAGCGTGAACTTTCGCCGTTTGTAGGGCGTATAAAGCGGAGAATTTGGCAAAGCTTTTATGGATGATAATAAATACACTCTGCGGCTTGACCGCATCACTAAGCGGTTTGACGAGTTTACGGCGGTCAACGAGTTGAGTTTGAACGTTCGCCCGGGTCGTATTTTTGGACTTTTGGGGCCGAACGGGGCGGGGAAGACGACCACGATTCGGATGATTGTCAACATTACCGCGCCGGATGAGGGCAGCATCGAGTTATTCGGGCAGCCTTTGAGTATGGCCTTGCAAGACCGTATCGGCTTTTTGCCGGAAGAGCGCGGCCTTTACAAAAAGATGAAGATTGGCGACCAACTGAAATTCTTCGGCGCGTTGAAAAGTATGGGCGGCAAACGCGCTGATGCCGCCATTGACCGTTGGTTGGAGCGCGTGGAGTTGACCGCTTGGAAGAATAAAAAGAGCGACGAACTCTCGAAAGGGATGCAGCAGAAGATTCAGTTTATCGCCGCTGTCTTGCACGACCCTGATTTAATCATTTTAGATGAACCTTTTTCCGGCTTTGACCCGGTGAACGCGCAACTTTTGGAAGACATCGTGTTGGAGTTGAAAGCGCAGGGCAAGACCATCATTTTCTCTACGCACCAAATGGAAAGCGCGGAGCAGATGTGCGACGATATTTGTCTGCTCAACAAATCAAAGAAGGTTTTAAGCGGCACTTTACGCGAAATAAAAGCCAGTTTTGGACGTGACACAGTTGCCCTGCGGGTTGAAGGCGGCGCGCAGATTGAGCCGGATGAAACGCTCGTGCTCAGCGCGCAACAATCGCCCGACGAAACCAAAATTCAACTGCGCCCAGGTGCCGACGCCCAGGAATTGCTGCATCGTCTCATCGCCGCCGGCGCGCGTATCACTAAATTCGAGTTGGTTGAACCGACGCTCAAAGACATCTTTATCAGCACCGTCAAGCAAGAAAACCAGTAAGTCGAACATCATGAACAAACTTTTAGCCGTCATCAAACGCGAGTATCTGGAGCGCGTGCGTTCCAAATTTTTCATCATCATGACGTTGCTGACGCCATTGATTATGGTGGCGTTGGGCATTGTGCCGACATTATTACTGACGCTCAAAACCGGCGGCCCGACGCGCCTGGCGGTGGTGGATTTCACGCCGGAGGCCAAACTATTCGCCGGTGTGCGCGATTCGCTGTTGACGGAGCGTAAAACCGATAAAGGTAAAGCTGTCGCGCAATTTGATATACGCCAGGAAGCGGCGGACGGACGCGACGAAAAGGCCATCAAACAAGCCTTAAACGCCCGCATCGCCGGCAACGATTTGGACGGCTACGTTGTGCTGCAACCCGGTTTGCTGGCCGGCAAAGCTGAAGAAAAAGCGGAGTTTTTTGGGCGCAACGTCAATGACATAATTGTCAAAGCTCAAATTGAACGCGCCATCAATGATGCCGTGCGCGGACAACGCCTGGGCGTGTTGGGCGTGGATGCCGACAAGTTGGAAGCGGCTTCGGCGAAGGTAGATGTGGCGAATTTCCCCGTCAATGAAAAGGGCGAAACCGGCAAAGAGGATTCCGGCGCGGGCTTTTGGGGCGTCTTTTTTCTCGGCCTGATTCTCTATATCACGATAATTTCTTACGGCATGGCCGTCCTGACGGCGGTAATTGAAGAAAAAGGCACGCGCATCTCGGAAATACTCTTCTCTTCGGTCAATTCGTTTACCTTGATGATGGGTAAACTGATTGGCGTCTCGCTGGTGGGCCTGACGCAATATCTGTCCTGGGCCTTGATGTTCGTATTATTTTCACTGTTTGGCGTGAATATGCTGGCGGCGCGTGGCGTAGATCTCTCCGCCATGCCGCATTTCCCCTTGTCTTTGTTGCTCTACCTGGTGCTTTACTTCCTCATCGGCTATTTCATCTACGCTGGCCTCTACGCGCTCATCGGCGCGATGGTGACGACCATGCAGGAAGGCCAGCAGTTCTCCATGCCGCTCACTTATCTGCTGGTTATCGGCTTTATGGTGTCGTTTTCCATCATCCGCAACCCCGATTCGCAACTCGCAGTGGTGCTTTCGATGATTCCGCTCTTTTCGCCGATAATCATGCCCTTGCGGATTGCCAGCCATATGCCTCCGATGTGGCAACTGTTGTTGTCATTAGTGATAGGCTTCTCATCAGTAATCGGAGTGGTCTGGCTCACGGCCCGCGTCTATCGCATCGGGATGCTCATGTACGGCAAAAAAGCCACCATTCCTGAAGTCGCCCGTTGGATAAGGCAACAATAGGCAAAGAAGCTAGTAGGTGAGAATGGAGAATGGAGAGTGGAGAGTGGAGAATATAAAGGCTCTGCCATTCTCCACTCTCCACTCTCCATTCTCCATTTTGTCGGCGGCTTTCATATCTTTGGTTCTACCGCGAATTTAGTGGAAACAAGCTGAGTTTCCCGTAAAAGAACAGTATCGCGCTGCGGAAATTAGCAAATTTTCGATACCCGCGCCCGATGGCTTTGAGCAGTTGGATTTTCCCGTTTAAGCGCTCTGCCAGT
>JAYVJN010000383.1:0-15603 GCA_043769325.1 Acidobacteriota bacterium | reverse complement strand
CCCAAGAGCAAAACGGCAAACATAAAGCTGGCCGCCGGCCCCGCGATAGCGATGCGAAACTCGGCTTTCGGAGTTTCCGGCAAACGCCGCAAACGCGCCAGGCCGCCAAACGGATGCAAAACGATTTCTTCAGTCTCAATGCCTTCCAACCGCGCGGCGACGGCGTGGGCCAGTTCATGCCCGAAAATACAGAGAAAAAAACCGCACGTCGTCAGTAGTCCCAACAGCCAGGCGATTGACCAGGGCACGGGGCCGGAGTAATTCGCGCCGTGGCGCAGATTGCTCGCCATCAACCAAACGCTTACCAGAAAAACTGCGAACCAACGGTAGTCCACGCGCACCGGAATCCCGTAAACCTTTGCCACCAAAAGAGTTTGGCGCATCCATTTGTTTGCCGTTAGTTTCATTCCTTCGCGTTTTGCTTGCTGTGACAGTTGGCTAACCTAAACAATCGGCCTAGCATCCCGCGCATCCATCATATATTAGACCTTATACTGAATAAAATATAACAAATAAATTTCGTTGAAAAAAGGCCGCCACGCGGTAGTAGGCAGCCGGCAGTAAGAAGCCGCGTTGCGCTAACACAGCCAGCATCGCCGCCGCCATCGCGGTCTGCGCATAAGATTTACCGGCTGGCTTCTTAGCGAAAGCCTTGTCTTTGCCGCAACTTCCGGGGCTGTGTGGGTTGTTTTTAAGCAGCGCAGGGCCAACCGTTTTGGCTCTGGCGCGGGATAATTTCACGGCCAACGGCGCGGCTATCGCGCACTGTTTTCAAGCGTGTGGACTTAATGTTACAACGCGCCTTTTGGCGGTTGACACACAGGGAGCGCAATTTCTTTAGGTCTGACGCAAAAAAAAGCGTTGCAAAATTCCCCGCGCATGGGTAGATTGTCAGAGGAGAAATTTCTGTTCCGTAATCCGCGTTTTCCGCTTTTGGAAAAACGGCCTGTTTTGCAGCAAATCATTTATTTGGAGGTAAGGTTAAAGTGCCAGTCGCATTATGTCCAGAGTGCGATGCCGAAGTTCATATTGCCGCCGATGCCGATAAAGGCAACATCATTTCTTGCACGGAATGTGGCGGCGATTTGGAGCTAGTCGGCCTCGACCCGTTTGAATTAGATATCGTTGAAGAAAACGATTACGACGATTACGAAGAAGAAGAAGAAAGCGACGAGAAATACTACTAGCGCAAAGCTCCGATTGCTAAACGCTTCTCAGTCCGCGCGTTCAGTTTGGAGTAAGCCGTTTGTTATCTTTCGTTTTACTGTTCGCCGCCTGATAACCGGGCCGGCTTTGGCGCACAAAATAGCCGCGCGGGACTTCCACACGCAAGGTGTGGAAGCGTCCGTCGCGGCGTTTTTCCGGTGCGGGATAGAAGGAAAGGACATAAGTTGAAGCCACTTCTTCGGCGAGTGAGCGAAAGAGCGGCTCGAAATCGTTGGCATTGGCGTAGAGGCTTGCGCCGCCGGTCTTTTCCGCCAGGCCGCTCACATCCAGAGGCGTCGGCAAAGGCTGGCGGTCTTTCGACGCCAAAAGGCGCGAGTAAGACGGCAAAATGACGGTATAAACACTCACATCAGCCGCATTTGCGCGTTCGATAACCGTTGCCGGCGCAACCGTGTCACCGACGGGGAAGCCGTCCGAGACGACTATGACGGCGCGTTTGAGTAAACGCCGTGCGCGGGTGCGCGGGGCCTTGCGCGTGAGCAAACGAATTGCGTCGTCAACCGCATCGTAGGCGTGGGTCGAAAGTCCGTTGGGGTCGGCGGCGAGCTTGCCAAGCGATTTTTCCAGTTTCGCGGGGTCGTCAGTCAAACTTTGCACCGTCTTGACCTGCGTGCCAAAAGCAAGCGCGGCAAAGAGCGACGAGGGGCCGCCCAAACGTCCGGTAAAAGCATTGACGGCGCGGCGCATTTGGGTTAATTCTTCTGCCGTCACGCTGCCCGAAACATCCAACGCGAACACGACGGCGACGGGACGCGGTTGGCGCGTTCGCTGCGCGACACTAAAAAACGAGAGCGGCATTTCTACACCGTCCTCAAAGAGTTTGAAATCTTCGGGACGTAAATTATTAGCGATGTTGCCGTTGGCGTCGGTGACAAGGGCTTCAACGGTGGCTAAATCGGTCTCAATGCGCACAACTTCGTCATCGCCGGCAGTTTGCCCCACCGCCGTCGCGCAGAACAAAGCTACACCGAGCAAAGAAACGTAGAAATTTGCGCGCCAGCCTTTCATTCGCGCCATTATACCGCGCCAACTAAAAAGCGCGGCAAGAAATCTAAGGTCATTATGAAATTTATTAGTTATCTTTTCAGTTTTATTTTACTTCTGGCGTGTGTTGCTCTCAGCGCGGCGCAAGATAACAGCCTCATCAACGCCTCGCTCAAAGGCAAGGTGCGCGACGAAAACGGCAAGAACCTCGCCAATGTTTCCGTCGTTTTGCGGCAAGGCGAAAAAGAGGTAAAGACCGCAACTACCGACAAAAACGGTGAGTTTATGTTCGACAACCTCAAGCCGGGCGTCTATGGCCTGACGTGCCGCAAAGCGGGTTTGACGACGACATCACTGGACGATATTAGCCTGCGGGCGGGCGATAAATTTCAGCTTAAAGATAAGATAACAATGGACGTAAACGAGGGCGATTTGGCCTTGATTCGCGTCAGCGTCTTTACCGCCGAGGGTCGCAGCGCGGCGGGCATCAAGGTTGAATTGCTGCGCGTCAACGCGGATGGCTCAATGAAAAAGCTGGAAGAAGGCTTTACCGGACTTTACGGTCAATTCGCCTTTCGCCGTTCGCCGGACATCGCTCAATATCGCATCATCGCCAAAATCGCCAACAACCCAGTCTCCGAGGTCGTCAGCGTGGACGGCGCAGCGATTTACCGCACCGCGATTCAGTTGCCGCCGAAATAGAGAAGGGGGGAACGGGAGAGTGGGAGAAGAGGAGATAACGCCATTCGGCGTAAATAACGCAGCGCGTTTCTCCCGCTCACCTGCTCAGTCGTTATTTCCGTTTTTTCAGCAAAGAGCGCACATCAATCCATTCGCCGCGATCATTTTTGAAAAAGACTTGTGGTTGGCGCACGGGGAACTGTTTGGCAAAGCCGGGGTTGGCTTTGAGAAATTGGTTGATGGTGGCGGTGTCGCCGGTGGCAACGCGCCAACGTCCGTTTTGCCGCACTAAATACTGTTGCGCCACGATTTTGCCGTCGCCAGGGAAAGGCTTTTTCAGACGCCCGTAAAGCACCGTGTCAACCACCGCCAAATCGCCTTTGACGCGCACTTTCCCTAAGTCCATGCGGTCAACTTCGTAGTTGTCACGCGAACGCGATAGCGCGTTGGTGAACTTTTCCCGCGTGATTTTCTGCTGCATATTGTCTGGCAGCGTGTCGTAAAGTTGGCTGTAATTACCCGCTTTCAGGTTGTTGAAAATGTCCGAAACTACGCCGCGCACCTCATTTTCGTCGGCGCGGGCTAGGGTCATGCCAAAGGCTAAAAGACATAACGCAAGCGTAAGCTGTTTAATTTTCATCTTCTTCTTCTTCCGTTCTCTCTGCCGGTATCAGGGCGCTCAATTCTATCCGTAAGCGGACGAACCAGGCCACCGCGCCCAGCGTTGCCGCCACAACCACGCCGTCCCATTGGCCGCGCCAGATAAAGAATAACGCCGCCAAAAGTCCAACCACCGAAGCCATTTGTAGAACGCGAATGATAGTCAAAAAGTTACACCTTTTCTTCCGTCGGCTTCCGTTGCCGGTCATAACGCCTGATGAGAAAACGCGCCAGTAAGCCAAGCGGCAGCAAAATCAGCGCAAATACCGGCAACAAGGCGACAACGGCGCGGATAAGAAACAGGATGATGCCGGTAGCCGCGCCGAAACCTTCGCTGAACGAGGTTTTGACATCGTGCCAGAAGCCGGTTGGCGTGGTGATGATAACGGCGTCGGCCATGAGAGTGACATTGATGGTCGAGAGGCTGGTTTGGCTTTCCAGAAATCGTTTACGCCCTTCGAGTCGCTCGATTTCGGTGCGGACGGTGGACAAATGCTCTTGCACTGATAAAGCTTCCTCAACGTTTTTGGCCTGTTTGAGAAATTCCAGGTAGCGGGTCTCGGTCTCTTTCTGCACCCGCAAACGCGCCTCAACGTCAATAAATTCTTCTGTTACGTCCTGTCCAGTCTGTTTTTCTGACAACACCCGCGCGCCCGTATTTCTTGCTTGGACGAGGAATTCATCAAACTTTTCTGCCGGCACACGGGCCGTGACCTTGACGGTGCGGGCCGCGCCGGACTGAGACGATTCAGACGTTACGACAAAGCCGCCCAAGTATTCTGCCGCCGCCGTGATGCGCCTTGCACCGTCATCCGGGTCGCTGGCTTGTAAGGATAAGTCGGCGTTTTTGATGATTTTACGCTGTGTGACAGCCTGTGTCTGGTCGGCTTTCGCCAGCATCGCGGCATCGGTTTCAGCACTACCTCTGGCAGGTGGCGCAGAATTTGCGGCAGCCTGTATTGGGGCTTGCGTACCGCCGGATTCCGTGCGAAAAACCGCGTCCCGTTGCGTGCAAGCCGCGCCCAAAGCCAAAGCCAGCGTGAATAGTAAAATTATCGTCGTTGTCCGTCGCATACAAAATTCCTCCACGCATAGAACGCGGTTTGCCCGTTAGCTTGCAGTTGCCTAATCTGGACACGCTTACTAACGTGCGCGTTTCCGTCTTGGCGGCGCGTCCAGGCAGAAACGCGCACGTTAGTAAGCGTGTGGCGCGTTAACTACGTCGCCACCGGACTACTGACGAAGGAGCGAAACCAGTTTTTGAGGCGTTTGGCGCGGCAATAGACTTTGGGTGCAAGCCACACGAAAATCACCAGGAAAATAACCACCACAACCAGAATCACGACGGGCAAAAACGCGGTCAAAAATGTGCCGCCGATAGCCAGCGCGTCTTCTGTAAACGACAAAGCCCAGTTTGAAACGGGTTCGGGGCTGAGGTTCGCCGCCGCCCGCAGACTGGCCTTTGTGCCGTGCGAAGTCAGGGCCACGCCGCCGCCCGCGAGCAAGGCCAGAATCTGCACCGTCGGGTTTATCTCCGAAGTCGCGGCAAAGGCCAGGGCCGCGCCCGCCGGGATGCGTATGAAGGTGTGAACCACGTCCCAGACGCTGTCCACATATGGGATTTTGTCAGCGACAAACTCCACCACGAAGAAAAAGCCGGCGATGCCGATTACCCACCAATTATCCAGCGCGTGCAAGCCGCCCGGCAGTTTGGCAAGTCCAAAGTGTTGCAACAGGCCCAGAATCGTGACCGTCGCGTAAAGGTTGATGCCCGATGTCCAGGACGAACCCAAAGCCGTCCCCAGGATTGAGATTATTTCCATATTTTTCAAATGGGGAGTGGGGAGTAGGGAGTGGGGGAATAGAAAAACGCGCGGCTTTATCAAACCGCTTTTCTCCCCCACTCCCCACTCCCTACTCCCCCACTTCCTCCTCCGCGCCTTCCGGTCTTTTAATACCGAATTTTTCCAGGCGGTATTGTAGCGTGCGAAACGTCAAACCGAGCAGTCTCGCGGATTTAGTGATGTTGTAATTGGTGCGTTCCAGGGCTTGCATGATGAGGTCGCGTTCCACGTCTTCAAACGAAAGGCCCTGTGGCGGCAGCGTAAAGCCGCCGGTTTCCGTGACAACGCCGGATGTCGCTGCGGGGCTGGCCTGGCGCACTTCCATCGGTAAATCTTCGACGCTGATATATTCGCTTTCACACAAGAGCAAGGCGCGTTCGAGGGCTGATTCAAGTTCGCGCACGTTGCCGGGCCAATGATAAGTTTCGATGAGCCGGCGGGCATCAGGCGCAACGCCACGCACGGGTTGGGCCGCGTTGCTGCGGTGTTTATTCATAAAGAATTCGGTCAGCACCGGCACGTCTTCGGGCCGTTCGCGCAAGGGCGGCACATCCACTGACAGCACATTCAAGCGATAAAATAAGTCTTCGCGGAACTTTCCTTCGGCGCACATGGCGCGTAAATCGCGGTTGGTCGCGGCCACGACGCGCACGTCAATTTTCATGGGCCGCGTGCCGCCGACGCGACGGATTTCGCGTTCCTGTAAGGCGCGTAACATCTTGGCTTGCATGGTGATGCCGAGTTCGCCGATTTCGTCGAGGAAAAGCGTGCCTCTGTCGGCTACTTCAAAGAGGCCCTTCTTTTCGTTATACGCGCCGGTGAAAGAGCCTTTTTCATGGCCGAAGAGTTCCGATTCAAGCAGGTTTTCGTTGATGGCGGCGCAGTTTACGGCTTCAAAGCGTTGGTCGGCGCGCGGGCTTTGCTTATGCACGGAACGGGCGATAAGTTCTTTGCCGGTGCCGGATTCGCCGCGAATCAGGACAGTTGAGTTGGAACGCGCCACTTTGACAATCATGCGCTTGACGGCTTCCATCGCGGGCGCGGCGGAGATGATTTCATTATCGAGCGTGTCCAGTTTGTTGAGAGCACGGCGAATCGTTGCCAACAGCGTTTCGCGGTCATATGGTTTCTGTAAAAAATCGAACGCGCCGCGCCGCAAGGCTTCTTTGGCGGCCTCAATCGTGCCATGCGCGGTCAGCAAAATGACGATGATGGAGGAATCCTGCGCGATGAGTTTTTGCAGCAATTCGAGGCCGTCCATGCCGGTCATCTGCAAATCCGTGAGGCACAAATCGAAGCGGCGTTCGCCGGCGAATTTGAGCGCGGCTTCGCCCGAAGAGGCGGTGGTTATTGAATAACTTTCGCCGGCCAGAATCATTTCCAGTATTTCGCGTTGGCCTTTTTCGTCATCCACCACGAGGATGCTTTTGCGTGTCATGTAGTATTCTCCGTCTCTTGCCTAAAAGTGAAAATTTAAGATGGCGCGGGCTAAAATCCTGGTACGCAACACGCCGACTTTCCACTGTCAATTATCAACTCTCAACTATTTTTCTGAAAATCAGTTGAGAGTTGATAATTGACAGTGGAAAGTTAGAACGCTCCGCGTGTCTGAGGGGTAAATTCTGCTCATCTTGGCTGTCCTGTTAAATTTTATGCCTGTCAACAGGCAAAACAATAGTAAACTTCGTGCCCCGCCCTATTTCTGATGCGACATTGATTGTGCCGCCGTGTTCTTCGATGCCTTTTTTGACAATCGCCAAACCTAGTCCGGTGCCGGTCTCTTTGGTTGAAAAATACGGCTCAAAAATCTTCGGCACGTCCTCCGTCGGAATGCCGGAGCCAGTATCGGCGATTTCGATGCAAACCGCAGGTTGTTCTTTGTCCCGATAGAGGTTTACGTCCAGACGCCCGCCGCCGTTCATGGCTTGCACGGCGTTTATCAGCAAATTGCTCAAAACCGAACGCAGACTATCACGGTCTGCCATGACCGGCGCAATATCATCGCGCTGCGTAATATTGGTGACGATGTCCCGCGCCTCGGCCTGGCCCGCGACGAGGCGCATGGCATCCCCGGCTTCGGCGCGTAAATCCAGCGGTATGAAGTTTAACCGCGAGGGCCGGGCATAATTGAGCAACTCGGTGATGTGTTTGTTGATGCGCCCGACCTCGTTCTTGAGTTGTTCGGTCAGGCGGTCAAACGTCTCACGCTTAACGGCGTCTTCGGGAAAGAGCGCGGCGCGTAGATGGTCAAGCGTTAAATTGATGTAAGTGAGCGGGTTACGAATTTCGTGCGCGATGGCCGAAGCGACGCGCCCAACCACCGCCGAGCGTTCGGCCTGGTTCAGTTGCAACTCAAGTTCGCGGGTGCGGGCCAATTGCGCCGTCATTTCGTTGAAACCCGAAGCCAGTTGGCCCATTTCGTGGCGCGTGTCGTCAACCGGCACGCGGAAGCTGAAATCGCCCGCCGCCACCCGCCGCGCCCCCTCCGCCAAAGCCGCTACCGGCTTGGTAAATTGCCACACCGCAATAATTACCAACAATAAAGCCAGCGCCAGCAACAATGGCAACGCCCACCACTGCGGCTCTTGCCACCAACTTTGCCGCGAAGCAATGGCGTTCAAGACGACGATAATGTACCAGACTTTTTTCTCTATTAACTTATTACCGTTTTTGTCCAGGAGATACTCGCCTTTTTCGTTCACCGCGTAGAGCACATCCTCTGGCCTGTCCGGGTTAACGCGCACGGGTATAACAACCGAACGGGCGGCCCCCACGCGGGGAGCAACTCCGACATTTTTACGCAGCCATTCCGGTAATTCCTGCCGCCCGTCTTCCTGAGCGGCGCGTAAGGCTTGGTCGGCGTTGACAAAACCCGGCAACTCTAATTCGGCAATAGGACGCGGCACGGAAACATAGCCATCTTTATTCACAGACGGCTTGCCCGTTGCGTCTAAAACCGGCCTGGCGACATACTGGTAATAATTAAGGCTGTCATAGATTTCATTGCGGTAGTTAATGATAATAATGGTGCTGATGCGCCCGGGGATAAACTTGTCAGGCGGGCAAAACGGGTCGCAGAGAGCCGGCTGGGTTGTCCAAAACGGATAGCCGGTGCTATCTGTTTGTAATTCGCTTTCGCGCAAATCATCCAATAGCTTTGTGGTCGAAGATGCCTTAACGCCAAGTGACGCCGCCAAAGCTATGGCTCGTTCCTGTTCGGCCAGTTGGGTTTCTTTGTCGCGTTGCGACCAAAGGTTAAAGACAAATTGCAGCACCAGCGTCAGGAGGAGAATAAGCGAAAATATCAGCAACAAACGGGCGCGAAAACTGTTAATTAAGCGAAGTCGGCTCATTGGCTCTTAAAGTAGGGGCAGACCTGCGTGTCTGCCCTGTGTCGTGCGTGTCTGCGATATGTCCCGCGCCAAAAGGGGCAGACACGCAGGTCTGCCCCTACGCAGTTGCGCGGGAAACCGTCTGAATGTTATATTTTCTTTAGTTGTGGCGCAACTGCGCCGTTTCCTTAAACTTCCCGCCCACCATTTCATGTTTCACCTAAACTTAATCATTGTCTGAGAAAGGTTGTTTGTGATGCCAAAAAGCCCCAACACTTTGCGCTTTATTATCTTGCTGACATTGTTGAGCAGTTTTTCCGTGACTGCCGGCGCACAAAGAGTCAACACCGAAGCCCAAGCCGCTATCGCCCGCGATAATACCGCCGGCGAAGATTTACAGGTGCGCCGCGTGGCGCTCAATGCGCTGGGCCAACGCGCCGGAACGGTAGTTGTGATGAATCCTAAAAGCGGGCGCGTTTATGCCATTATCAATCAGGAATGGGCCGTGCGGCGTAGCTTTAAGCCTTGCTCGGTCATCAAGTTAGTAACGGGCCTGGCCGGTTTGAACGAAGGCGTGGTGAATTCCGCGCAGTCCGCCGAGATTGCCGGCCAACCCGCGCCCTTCACTTTCAGCCGCGCTCTGGCTGCTTCATATAATGAGTATTTTGAGAGCGTTGGCGTACAAGTCGGGGCCGCGCGCTTTAGGCGTTACGCGCAGGATTTGGGGTTCGGCCAACGCACCGGCATCAATCTCGCCGGCGAGAACGCGGGCCGTTTGCCTGTCGGTGATTTCAGCGCGAACCTGCGCCAGACCAGTTCGCATGGCGATAATTTTTTCGTGACGCCGATACAGTTGGCAACACTGATTTCGTCAATCGCTAACGGCGGCAATTTAGTTATCCCACATTTCGGCGCAGACGAGACCCGTGTGCGACGACGCCTCAACCTGGTTTCGGCCTCATCTTTACGCCAAATGCTGCCTGGTCTGGCCGGCGCAGTGCAATACGGCACGGCGTGGCCCGCTTTCGACCCCGCCAACCGCGTAGCCGGCAAGACCGGAACGTGCGACGATGCGGGCCTCTCGTCGGGCCTTTTTGCCTCTTACGCGCCGGTTGTCAACCCCAAACTCGCAATCGTCGTCGTCACACGCGGGCCGCAGGAAAACAGCAGCCACGCCGCCGCCGCCGCCGGCAGCATTTACCGCGCGCTTAAAGGGCGTTTTGGCGGTTCTAACCAATGGCCGGCCGGCGTCAGTAGCTACGAAATCGCCAGCGTGCCATCGAAGCGCAACCGCCTGGCTCACGCCAAAGGAAAAGTCACTACGCCGGCCCCTGCGAAACGCCGTTAACCGTTTATCATTTACAAAATTTACCGTTGCGCTAGGTGTCGTAAATGACAGGTAGCGCATTTGTTTTGCCGTCCACAAATTAGCTGCCGCCCTACTCTTTTCGCGGCTTGACATTAGTGGCGTGGTTGCCGGATGATTACGGCTTCCGGCTCTTAGGTTATAAAGAAAGCACAAATTTATAACGAGCTTGTCCCCCAAACAAAGGCGCGGCAACCGCGTTTAGCCCACAAGCATCAAAAGCCCGCACGCCCGCTTGCTGGCTTGTGCGCTTGTTCCCGAACGAAAAATTTTGCAGAACATCGCCCGTGAGGAGAGAAAGAGACAACCGATGAAACACCTAACCCGCTTGCTGGCCTTTGGCTTACTTATTGCCGCCTTTGCCGGGCCCGCGCTGGCGCAAGACACAACCGGCGGCGCAACCGCAACCACCGCGGCGGCGGCGCAAGATGAAGCCTGTAATGAGCTTTATACAAGATTCTATGAAGCCGCAAAAGATGCGCCTAAAGCTTACGAACTAGGCAAAGAGTATTTGCAAAAATGCCCAACAGACAACGCTTACCGTGTAGCCGTCCAGAAATCTGTTCTTAAATACGAGATGGCCCAACGGAAGAAAGAGTTTTACGCTGCGCTCGGCGGCGGCAAATATGATGACGCTTTTGCCATGAGCAAGCAAATTTTGGCGGATACCGCAGATAGCCCGCAAGTCTTTTACGATTTGACGATTGCCGGCGGTGATGCGGTAGAAAAAGAAAACGAAAAGAATAACGCGGCGGCTAATGCGTATGCCAAGCGTTCGTTAGAGCTAACCAATAGCGGTAAATTGCCCAACGCCAAAACCAATAAAGACACAGCTTCCGGTGAAGCCTACTATACTTTGGGCTTGACCGCCGAGAAACCTGAAGAGCAAGTGCAATTCTTAGTCAAAGCCGTGCAAACACAGCTTTACGGCAAAAATGCGGGCGTCTATTTCAAACTTGCGTTGGCTTACCAGGAAGGTGAATACACCAAAAACTCTGACGCCTACAACGAAATCATTAAGGATAAGTCTAAAACTCCCGATGATCCGGCGGTAAAAGAGGCCCTCAAGAATTATCAACAATCGGCTGACCGTTTGATGGATGCTCTGGCGCGCACGATTGTTTTTGCCGCAACGCCTGAGTTAGCTCCGCTAAAAACCAATAGTATGCCGCTCATTACGGGCCTCTACAAATTCCGCAACAAAACCGACGCGGGCTTGCAAGCTTTTATCTCCGGCATCATGGCGCGGCCTATTCCGCAACCGGGCCAGCCAATTGATTATTTCCCGCCGCTTGTCATGGCGACGCCCGCCACCGGCACGACGCCCGCGACGGGCACCAAACCACCGATGGTCAAGCCGCCAACGAAAGGCACCATGCCGCCGGCGACAGGAACCGACACCATGCCGGCCACCGGCGCGACACCAGCAACAGGAACCAAGCCGCCGATGGTTAAGCCTCCAACGAAAGGCAAAAAGCCTAAAGGTAAAAAAGGTTAAGCCGTTCGCCGCAACGGTTAAAGAACTACGCCGGAGTATCGTCACAGCACGGTACTCCGGCGTTCATTTGATTAAGTGTCAATGGATTTCACGCAGATAGAAAAGAGTTTAGGCCATCGCTTTCAAGACCGCGCTCTGTTGGGCCGCGCCTTGACGCATCGTTCCTGGGCGCACGAACAGGTTGCGCCCGGCGCGGAAAGCCATGTTCGCACGGTGCACAACGAGGCGTTGGAGTTTGTCGGCGATTCGGTGTTGGGCCTTATTGTGGCGGATAACCTGTTTCGCGCTTACCCGGAAGTGACCGAAGGCGAACTTTCGCGTATGAAGCACAGCCTGGTGAGCGCGGTGACACTCGCCAAAGTGTCTGAGCGTTTAGGATTAGGGCGTTTCTTACGCATCGGGCGCGGCGAAGAAAAGACCGGCGGACGGCGCAAAAGCGCGTTGCTGGCCGACGTTTTTGAGGCGGTGCTGGCAGCGGTCTTCTTAGACGCCGGCCTAGCTGCGGCCACCGCTTTTCTGCTCCGTGCGCTCGGCCCCGAACTTGCCGCTACGAGTCCCGCCGCCGCCGCTCAGGAAGACGTTAAGACTAAATTACAAGAGACTTTACAGGCCACTCACCACACCGCGCCGCGTTATGAACTCATTTCTACCAATGGCCCGCCGCACCGCCGCACCTTTCATGTCGCCGCCGTCTGGCCCGACGGACGCGCCGAAGCCAGCGGCCACACCATTAAAACAGCGGAGATGAACGCCGCGCGCCTGGCCCTACAGATGCTCGACGCGCAGGTGTCGAAAAACTGAAATAAACCCGCGCCACCGCCTTTGCGTATTACTTATCGCCTTGACCATGAAGCCTTCGTTATTTAGGATGCACTAGATGAAAGAGAAAGAAGTCGCAGAAACCGAACTCCCGGGCCCGCCGAAAAGCATCATCCGCGAATACTTTGAGTCTGCCGTGGTGACGATTATCATGGCCCTTTTCGGCATGACATTTGTTTTGCAAGCGGTCAAAGTGCCGACCGGCTCCATGCAAAACACCATCGAAATCGGCGACCACCTACTCGTCAACAAATTCATCTTAGGCGCGGGCGCGCCCTCTTTGCCCTTTCTGCCGCAACGCAAAATCAAGCGCGGCGACATCGTGGTTTTCAAATACCCTGGCAATCAACACGACCCGAACGCTCAACGTGACCGCGACTCTGACAACATCCCGTTGAAAATAAACTATGTTAAGCGCGTGGTTGGGCTTCCCGGCGAGATGCTGGAGTTTCGCGGCACTACCATTTATATTGATGGTCAGCCTTTACCGGAACAGGTTGTGGCCGCTAATCGGGTTTCACAAAATGCGCCGTTATCCATCGTTTCCTCGCAACCGCGCAAACCCGAAGACACACACGCCGCTTATTACGACCCTGAAACCGTAGAAGCTGCCGAAAAAGGACAAACCCTCACGCAAGGACGGGACTTTAATTTCGGTGTTGGCAAGCCCGTCAAAATTCCCGATGACAGCTATTTTATGATGGGCGACAGCCGCGACAACAGCCTCGACGGGCGCGTCTGGGGTTTCGTCAAACGCGAATACATCTTTGGCCGCGCCATGTTCATCTACTGGTCTTACGACGAAAGCAACAGCGAAGGCAACTTCCTCAACACGCGCTGGGGCCGCACCGGAACCATGATTAAGTAAACCGCCACCCTGCCCTGGCAGCGTAAACCACTATAAACTAAGGTTGTAGGGCTTATTCTATAGCCAAGCCTACACAATGGGCTTGGCTATAATAACAGGCGGCGCGGGCTTTATCGGTTCGCATTTGGCGGATGCTTTGCTAGTGCGCGGGCATCGCGTTTGCTTCATTGGCGCGAAAAAACGCATCGGTTTAGTATGAGTGCCGGAGGGTTTCGCTTATGTCCAAAGTAGCTTTTGAAATCGAAGTGCCGAATGTGCTGCGCGGCACGCCGTTGGAGCATAAATTCGTGGAGGCAGCGCAGCAAATAATTCAAGAACGGACGGTCATCCGGCTCTTTGAACAGGGCGAAGTGTCTTCCGGTTACGCGGCCTCTTTGCTGGGCCTGACCAAGCACGATTTTATTCAATTGCTCTCTAAAAACAACGTGCCGTTTTTCAATTTCACTGACGAAGAATGGCAGGACGAGTTGGTTAATATTGCCTTTGCCGACGCGCAATTAAAGGCCGAAACAGAGGCGCGCGGATGATAATTGTCGCCAATTCCTCACCACTCATCAGCCTTTCATCGGTCAAAGCGTTGCCGTTGGTGCAAGCCTTGTATCAAGACATTTACGTTGCTGAAGCAGTTTATCAGGAAATTGTTGTCGCCGGCGCGGGCAAAGCGGGCAGTAGCGACGTGGCGGCAGCGCGTTGGATAAAACGGCGCACAGTTGCCAACGCCGGCGCAGTCGCGCAATTGATGTTGGCGCACAAATTGGAACGCGGCGAATGCGAGACCTTGGCTTTGGCGGCGGAAATGAACGCCGATTTAATTTTGCTGGATGAAAAACCGGCGCGGAAAGTTGCAGCGCAACAAGGGCTTGCGGTTATTGGTTCATTAGGTGTTTTGTTGCTGGCAAAGAGTAGCGGCGTTATCGGCGCAGTCAAACCGACGCTTGACGCGCTGCTTAAAGCCGGGATGCGGCTTGACCCGAATTTGTACGCGGAGATTCTGCGACGAGCGGGAGAGTAAACTGTAAATTTAACTAATGGAAAGACTGAACATACTTGTAACCGGCGGCGCGGGCTTTATTGGTTCGCATTTGGTGGATGGTTTGCTGGCGCGTGGGCATCGGGTGCGGGTGTTGGATGCGTTGGTGCCGCAGGTGCATGGCGCGTTGGCGGGGCCGCCGGATTATCTGTCGAAAGAGGCGGAGTTTGTGCGCGGCGATGTCTGCGACCCTGACGCAGTTAGTAAAGCCCTGGAGGGCATTGATGTCGTCTATCACGAGGCGGCGGAGGTTGGCGTGGGGCAATCCATGTATGAGATTCGCCGCTACGTCCAGGCCAACGATTACGGCACGGCGGTTGTTTTGGAGGAAATCCTCAAGCGGCGCGCCAAAATCCGTAAACTCATTGTGGCGTCTTCGATGTCCATCTATGGCGAAGGCGCGTATCGCCATCCGCAGACGGGCGCGTTGGAGTTTCCGCAACTGCGCGCCGATGAACAGCTTGAACGGCGCGAATGGGAGATTTACGGCGCGGACGGCGCGGTTTTGGAGGCTGTCGGGACGCCCGAAACCAAGCCGCTTTTCCCCACGTCCGTCTATGCCGTAACCAAGCAAGACCAGGAACAGTTTTGCCTCTCAATTGGTCGCGCTTATAAAATCCCGACGGTGGCTTTTCGTTACTTTAACGTCTATGGTTCGCGCCAGGCTTTGTCGAATCCTTACACGGGCGTCTGCGCGATTTTCTCGTCGCGGTTGTTAAATGACGAATCGCCCGTGATTTTTGAGGACGGCGAGCAAAGCCGCGATTTCGTCCACGTTTCGGACATTGTGCAAGCCAATTTACTGGCGTTAGAGACGGATAAGGCAGATTACACGGCCCTCAATATCGGCACGGGCCGCGCTACTTCTGTGCGGCAAATCGCGGAACTCGTCGCGCAAGGCTTAGGCAAAGACATCGCGCCTAACATCGTCGGCAAATACCGTGCCGGCGACATTCGTCATTGTATCGCCGACATCTCGCAAGCCTGTCAATTATTGGGTTATGAGCCAAGCGTGACGCTGGAACAGGGTCTGCCCGAAGTGCTGGATTGGGTGCGCGAACAGACCGCCGCCGATTTGGTCTCGCAAGCGACGGCTGAACTGGAAGCTCATCAATTAGTGCGGTAATTTTTCAACCTCGCCATGACCGACCACGACCAGATGTTCAAGGAGTTGCTGACCACGTTTTTCGTGGAGTTTCTCGACCTGTTTTTGCCGCAGGTGCTGGAATATCTGGACACGGAATCGCTCACGTTTCTCGACAAGGAGATTTTCACGGACATTCTGGCGGGCGAG
>JAYVJN010000382.1:0-3119 GCA_043769325.1 Acidobacteriota bacterium | reverse complement strand
GCGCGTTTGTGGAATCTGTTCATGCTCGAACTTTGGCACCGCCAATTCGTGGACAAACCCACGAGGCGTTGGGACAACACGCCCGCCGCCATTACCGCGCCCGTCAGTGTCGCGTAACATCAGTT
This sequence comes from Acidobacteriota bacterium, assembly GCA_043769325.1. Classification (GTDB taxonomy): domain Bacteria; phylum Acidobacteriota; class Blastocatellia; order Pyrinomonadales; family Pyrinomonadaceae; genus JAYVJN01. The sequence continues at coordinate 2,994 of JAYVJN010000382.1, read as the reverse complement.
AGCCGGCGGTAGCAGTGGGCAGCCCTTTACTTGCTGCTTGCTACTTCATGTTACGCAGCCATGATGTTCAATGTTAGCTTGACAACTGTTTTGTGCCGGAGGCACGGGGGAAATTAGCCGGTGGTGAAGCGTCCGCGTAACCACCGGAGAAGTCGCCGCCGCGCGTCGGCGTCCCGTGAGGGACGCGGGAATAATGGTTGTTCCCGCGCTCCTACCGGAGCGCACAGCCTTTTCCGGCGTCGTTTCCGGTGGTTGTCACCACCGGCTAATTTCCTCTGCGCTTTCAGCGCGAAAACCAAGTCAAGCTGGCAGCCAGGTTTTAACTGCGTAAGGTGAGTGATTAATACGGATTTGTGATTGATAAGGCGGTTCTGATGATATTTCGTTTACTTTCAATAATTGGTGGTTCCGTCCTTCTACTCATTGGTTTTGGGTGTGATAACGCGCCCGCGCCGGTGTCGCAGGGCGGCCCGCTGACGGACAATCGCCCCGCCGCCAAAACTACGCTTAATCACGGCCCGGAAAATGACAAACCAGCGGGCGTAGCGGCCCCGCCAACCACCGACGGCTACGAAATTGTCAAAATCTATCCGCATGACTGCCAAGCCTATACGCAAGGCTTGGAAATCCGCGACGGCGCGCTTTATGAAGGCACGGGCCGTCATGGGTTTTCCACTTTGCGGCGCGTCAAACTGGAAACCGGCGCGATTGAGCAGCGCGTAGCCGTGCCGAACACTTACTTTGGCGAAGGCATAACCGTCCTCAAAGACAAGGTTTACCAGCTTACCTGGCAAAATCATCAGGGCTTTGTCTATGACCGCGCCACATTCAAGAAATTGAGCGAATTCACTTATGAAGGCGAAGGCTGGGGCCTCACTAACGACGGGCAACAACTGATAATGAGCGACGGTATCACCAACCGTCTGCGCTTTCTCAACCCTACGACCTTCGCCGTCGAAAAGACGCTTTTGGTCAATGATGAGCGCGGCCAACCCTTGCTCAACCTCAACGAATTGGAATATGTCAAGGGCGAAATTTACGCCAACGTCTGGCAAACCGACCGCATCGCCCGCCTTGATTCGCAGACGGGCCGCTTGCTCGGCTGGATTGATTTAAGCGGGCTTTCGCAACAACTCGGTGTCGCCCATGCGCCTTGCTCCGCGCCCGACGTGCTCAACGGCATCGCCTACGATGAAACGAACGACCGCCTGTTTGTCACCGGCAAACTCTGGCCGCGCCTCTTCGAGATTCGCCTCAAGAAAAAGTGAGGTTAGAGTTACGCCTTCAGGCGTGAAATTTCGAGCACGCCTGAAGGCGTAACCCTGAACGCTCCGAACCAAAGCTATATGACCGCGCTGACCGATTTTTACGCCGCCCTTGACGCGCTTGTCGTTCCTCTGTGCGAAACCCACGCGGCGCGGCTAAAGTGTGGACGCGGCTGCGCTTCCTGTTGTGTTGATGATTTGACGGTCTATGCCGTCGAAGCCCGCAACATCCAAGAAACCCACGCCGAACTGTTACACAACGCCGCCCCGCACTCGTCTGGCGCGTGCGCTTTTCTGGACGCCGCCGGCGCGTGCCGCATCTACGAATCGCGCCCCTACGTCTGCCGCACGCAAGGTCTTCCCCTGCGCTGGCTGGAAGAAATGGACGACGACGAAAGCCTCGTCGAACTGCGCGACATCTGCCCGCTCAACGACGTGGGTGAACCCATCGAAGAACTGCCCGCCGAAACCTGCTGGACAATCGGCCCCTTTGAAGGAAAACTGGCGCAACTCCAATACGCCGACGATAAATCCATGCCCCGTATCGCCCTGCGCAAGTTGTTCGCCCACACATAGCCACACGCGCCGCCAATGTTTATAATGGCTTTGAGGAGTGTTTTTTATGACCGACGAATTACTTAAATGGCGCGCTGAATTTCCTATTCTGGACAAGACGGTTTACCTGCTTTCGCATAGTCTGGGCGCGATGCCGCGCGGGACTTACGCGAAGATGCACGAGTATGCCGAGGTGTGGGCCACACGCGGGGCGCGGGCCTGGGGCGAGGGCTGGTGGGAGATGCCCGTCACCATCGGCAATCTGCTGGCTAATGTCATTGGCGCGCCGCCGGGTTCGGTGGTCATGCACCAGAACGTCTCGGTTTGCCAGGCGTTGATTCTGTCGTGTTTCTTGCCGGCGAAAGACCCTAAACGCAACAAAATCGTCTATTCGGAGCTAAATTTCCCGACGGTCATGTACGTCTATGAGGCCCATGCGCGGGCGCACGGGCTGCGCATCGAAACCGTCAAATCCGACGACGGCATGACCGTGCCGTTGGAGCGAATGCTGGCGGCAATTGATGAGGAAACGCTGCTCGTCCCAATTTCGCACGTTTTATTCAAGAGCGCGTTTTTGCAAGACGCCCAAGCCATCACGCAGAGGGCGCATGAGGTCGGCGCGAAGGTGGTACTGGACACTTACCAATCTGCCGGAACCGTGCCGTTTAGCGCAACGGAGTTGGGCGTGGATTTTGTCACTGGCGGCTCGGTCAAATGGCTTTGCGGAGGCCCCGGCGCGGGCTATCTTTATGTGCGGCCTGATTTACAAAGCGAACTTGAACCGCAAACTACCGGCTGGATGGCCCACGCCGCGCCGTTTGCCTTTGAACCGGGCGCGATTCGTTACGCCGGCGACATCACGCGCTTTTTGCACGGTTCGCCCGCCGTTCCTGCGCTTTACGCGGCGCAGACGGGTTACGAAATCATTAACCAAATTGGTGTGGAAAAGATTCGCGCAAAAAGCCAACGCCAGACGCAACGCCTCATCGAACTGGCCGAAGAAGCGGGCTTTACCGTTACCAGCCCGCGCGACCCCGCGCAACGCGGCGGCACGATAACCATCGCTCACGAAGACGCCGCCGCTATGACGACGGAACTCGTGCGCCGCGAATTTATCGTGGATTTCCGGCCCGGCGCGGGCATTCGCGTCTCGCCGCATTTCTACAATAAGGAT
>JAYVJN010000381.1:0-2778 GCA_043769325.1 Acidobacteriota bacterium | reverse complement strand
GCCACTAAAGCGCGGCGAAAAGCCTCGGCTGCCTCACGCAAACGCCCTAAGACATAGAGTTCATTGGCCGCGCGGCGCAGTAATTGACCACGCGCCGCGTTTTCCAGAGGTTCTGCCGGCAATCTCAAGGCGCGTGAACGGCGTGCCGGTGGCGTCAGCGCAGTCTCTTTTAAGAGGTCTTCCGAAGCCAAAGCCAGACGGCCCAGAGTGCTGCGTAAAGTGTCTGGTTCTACCAAATGGTCGCGTAACTCAAGCGAGCGGGCGTCCAATTTAGCCTCGTCAACAGTAGCAAACAGGGCGCGAATCATGCGCCGAAAAGCTGCGCCGCCCGAAGAAAAAATAAAAGTCTGGCCGTTGCCGGTAATTTCGCAACGGTAACGGTAATAAACCCGCCCGCCGTTTCGCAAGGCGCGTAACGCAGAGGTTTCAACCGATTCGATTTCGTTGACGGGCAGAATGGGCTTGCCGCCGCGCAGCAGACGCCGGACGTAAGCGCGAAGGCCGCTGCGTGATAATTTCTCGCCGTCAAAGCGCACGCGGTCAGTTAAGGCCAGCAGAGGGCAAGCCAGGCAAGCACCCGCCAAACTTACGAAAGCCGCCATATCATATTGACCGCGAAAGCAGAGCAGCGCGACAAATGAAAACGCCGCCATCGCCGCCCAATAGCCGTTGAAGGCCACCCGCACGCTCAATGCGTGGGTGCGCCAAGTGGCGGCGTTACGTTGGCGGTCAGTTGCTTCCATCCACAAAACCTTGTCCAAAAACTGTTTGTAAGTATCTAATCGCGCTGTTGCCATGCTTATTTACCATCTTTCCCGACTAATGTGTAGTAAATAAGCTTAATGGCTGCTTTTTTCCGGTGAACAGGAGACCGGAATTTCCGGCGCAAAGGCACCGCTACGGCCATCGCCCGGCGCGGCAAAACGCAAATCGGCGAACTGCACGATGGTTTCCGTCAGGCAATCGCCTTGCACACGGGCCGCCGGAAAGCGCGCAAAGTTAGCCCAAATTCGCGCTCGCTCGTCTTGCGCTAAGGCTTGCGTGACTATTTTAGCCGCCGCGCCTTCCGGTTTGGCAAAGCGTTCGGGCGCGGCTTCTGAATCGCTAAACAATTGCACCGGAAAACGATAAGCGGCGCGGTCAGTTTCACCCAAACCAACCCAACGAAAAGGATTGCCGGGCAAGGAACCGGCGGCGGTCTTGCCAGGGGTTTCGCCGTTGCGGGCCGCGATTTGTTGCAAGCGTGTTTGGACGAGGCTTTCGGCGCGCCGGTGTAACACCCAAGCCAAGCCCAAATATCCGGCCAGCAAAACCAAGGTCACGCGGGCGATGAGTTGACCATATTGCGCGGCGGCTTTGGCGCGCCACAAGTGATAAGCCGTCGCCGCGCCCAACAGCCACAACGCCGGCCAAATAAGCGGAATCTGCACGCCCCGCACAAACGGCGCAACAAGCATCACGGCAAAGGCAAACACGGCCCAAATAGTCCAAACAACAGCCCGCCGCCTTGTGCCGGCGGTCAGCGTAAAACCCATGACACCCAGCACAAGCCATAAAAATGGCTCCACGACAAACGCGAAATCCCCGTAAAACCAACGCCCGTCCCAGGGTAAAAGCGGGCGCACGCCGTAAGTATTCGTCCAATCCAAAAACGGATGGCTGGCAGTCAAGAGTAACGCTACCAACGCCAAAGGCCCCCAACGCACCCGCACCGGACGGCCTTCGCGTCGCGCCCGCCAATAATCCAGGGCATAAAAAATCGTCGGCAATAGTAGCGCAAGAGCTACTACGCCGACGATTGAATGAGTGATGCCGCGATGATGGTAAAAGCCGAACCAACGCCCGCCAAGATAACCCACAAGGTCGCAATCCGGCGCGTTAGCGGCAAGCACGCAGACCGCCGTGGAGTATGGCGAAACCCGCTCTAAACCAGCTTTGGCGGCGGCTAAACCGACGAGCGAGTGAGTGACGTTATCCATAACCGCAAGTTCAAAGTTCAAAGTTCAAAGTTCAAAGTTCAAAGTTGAAAGTTCAAAGCTCAAAGAGTAATTCTTAACTTTGAACTTTGAACTTGAAACTTTGAACTAACTATCAGGCTTTATCTTCGGCTTCTTTGGGCAGTTCGCCGAAGCGTTTGGGGTCTAATTTTTCTAAGGTTTGCGCGGCTTCGCGGGCGGCAGAGGACTGTTCGGCGGGTTTGCCTTCTTTATCCTTGCGTTCGCGGGCGGTTTTGACTATCTCGAAAAGCACATTGACGGCTTCGGGTTTCTTGCCCTGTTTCTCGTAAATGTGAGCCAAGCGGAGATTAGCGGTTTCGGGCGTAATGACATCGCCGTTGGCGGCGGCCAATTCGCCGTATAATTTTACCGCGTCGTCATATTTGGCGTCGGCTTCGTAGGCTTGCGCCAGCGCGAACTTGGCGAGCGCGGCAACCATCGCATTGCCGTTTCCCGCCAGTTGTTGCAATTGGCTGATACCTTGCGGACGGTCAATTTGTAACTGGTTGACGGCGATTTGGTAACGCGCGATGTCATCAGTAGGCGAGCCTTTGCTACCCATAGCCTGGAAAGCCTCGATGGATTTTTGCGCCCGTTCCTTTTCCGTGGGAAAAGTAAGCGTCGTTGAATCGGGCTGCGGCGTGGCTGAAACCTGCGCCGTCTCAACCTTATACGCCTTGCCGAGCGCGTCAAAACCCTGTTGGGCGCGCCGGTTGCCGTACCAACTCCAAAGGCCGAAGAGGGCCACTACCAGCACTATCGCGCCGAGCGCGTAAAGGAT
>JAYVJN010000380.1:0-4425 GCA_043769325.1 Acidobacteriota bacterium | reverse complement strand
CGCAGCAATTCCAACGCGCCCTGCGAGGCCCGCCAGCGCACCAGATGGCGGTCACCAGGCAGTTGCAGCTTGCGGTGTGTGACGCTTTCCGCGTCAGCCAAGCCCACATAGACCAAACCGACAGGCTTTTCCTCAGTGCCGCCGCCAGGGCCGGCAATACCTGTCACGGAAACCGCGAAGTCCGCGCCCGCCCGTTCGCGCGCGCCGGACGCCATTGCCTCCGCGACGGGGCCGCTGACCGCGCCGTGTTCGGCAATGAGTTCGGTGGGGACGTTGAGCGTCCGCGTTTTGGCTTCGTTGGAATAAGCGACAATGCCTTCTAAGAAAAAGGCCGAAGAGCCGGGAACTTCCGTCAAACGCCCGGCAATCAGGCCGCCGGTGCAACTTTCCGCCAACGCTAAAGTACGGCCTTGCGCCAGCAATTGTTGCGCGACAATCTCTTCCATGGTCTCGCCGCGCAGCGAAAAAACCGCCGGGCCGAGTTTGTCAACGATTTTTCCCGCCAATTCGTCGAGCAAAACTTCCGCCGCGTCAGGCGTGGCAGCTTGCGCGGTTAAGTTTACTTCAATTTCGGCGCGGTTAAAGAGAATCGTCGTCTGCGGATTGGCGTAAGTGGTGTAGATAGGCGCGATGAGTTCGTCCAATGCCGATTCGCCCAACCCGACCACCCGCAACACGCGCCGCACAACGCACACGCCACCGGCCCGTTCCGTCAGACGCGGCGCAACGGATTGCTCAAACATCGGTTTCATTTCGCGCGGCGGGCCGGGCAAAAGCGCGACGAGTGTGCCTTTATGTTCCAGAAACATTCCCGGGGCCGAACCGTTTGGGTTTGGCAAAGTCTCTGCGCCGGCAATTACATACGCTTGTTTCTTATTGCTTTCCGGCATTTCGCGCCCGAAGCTGGCGAATTTGGCTTTGATATTGTCAACGATTGACTCATCCAACATCATTTCGCGCCCGACGGCCCGCGCCACCGCGCCGCGCGTCACGTCGTCTTCCGTGGGGCCGAGTCCGCCCGTTGTAATGACCAGACCGGCGCGGCCCAGGGCGTCGCGCAAGGCTTGTTCCATGCGTTCGGCGTCGTCGCCCACAATGGTTTTGCGTTTGACTTCGATGCCGATGGCGTTGAGTTTTTCGGTCAGCCAGAGGCTATTGGTGTCGGTGCGCGTCGGCGTCAGCATTTCCGAGCCGGTGGCGATGATTTCTGCGGTCAACATTTGGGTAGGATAAACCGAAAACCCGCGCCGCCACAAATAGCTAACGGCTACAAGTCACGGAAAAAACGGGCGAGTGTTAAATCTGCGGCGGTCTGCTCCTACGCCTCAACTAAACGCAGCCCTGAGAGGCCGGCTAATTGCCATGTTTGCGGTTAGCAAATATCTTGATATGTGTAAGCCTGTGCTTTGTGAAACACATAACCATTTGTCGCAAATCTTAAAATATATTTGCCGTAGAAACTTGCCCATACAAATAATGTGATGTACTATCTTGCCATTCTCAGCTTCTTCGTCCCACATCAACGGATGTCTGCACGGTCTGGCTTTTAGTTCTTGAGGTGACCTTCATGGAAAAAATAATTATTCGTAAGAAACTTACTGGCATAGTCATAGGACTAGCCCTAACTGCTATTTTGGTGTCCGTAGCATTAGTAGGAACAAATGCCTGGTCGCCAAAGAATGTGAGAACTCAGGAGGCTTTGCAGGTAGAGAGCAAAACTTCTGCCTTTAAGGTTACTCAAGCAAATAGAGATGAAAATAATAAACTACATCTCACACTAAAGAATGAATCTAGCAAAGGTATAACCGCCTATATTGTTTCAATAGTTAAGCCAAAATCTACTTTTGATTTCACAGAAGACTTCATCTATGGAGGCAAGTCAATTACGCCTGGGGAGATGTACACCATTGACATTCCGCTACCTTCAGGTACTAAAACAAAAGATGCTTCTTTTCAGCAGGAAGAGATTTCCCCGCTTATCGTCGGGGTGGTTTTTGAGGATAAAACTGTTGATGGCGATACTGTGGCATTGGCAGAAATAAGAGATAACAGGTTAGGCGAGAAACTGCAATTAGAAAGGTTAATCCCGCTTTTAGAAGAAGCCACATCTTTGCAGGACTTTCATATTGATTTAGATAAACTAAAGTCAAAAATATCTGCCTTGCCTAACCCACCAGAGGAAAACCGTTCAGAAGCGGTTCTATCTGGATTTCGTCATAATAAGGAATCAATGATAGAGCGGCTACAACGATTCAAAGACGGGTTGGAAGGGCTTGACGAGAAGCAAGTGCGAGAAAGGTTGATTAGCCTCAAAGATAGTTATAAACAACTGTATGCTAGGCTATAAAGTCCTTGACCGCTAGTTTTAGAAATCTCCTAATCTACGCCACAAGTCAGAGGAATCTGCCATGAAAATCATCTTGACCCCTATCTTGATACTTCTTGCAATAGCCATTTCCCCGCTTGCAGTTATGGCAGCTTGCACGCCCACTTACGCTTATAGAGCTAACTCTGAAATCTACAACGATTGTTATAACCCGCAGGGCCTTTCGATATACAAAAAGTTGACTTGGGATGTAACTTTTCCAGATGGCTACACGGAAGCTATTTCGCCAGATGGCAATGGTGAATGCAATAATGACCCAGTATGTTGTAGCGGTTTCATAATTGTAAAATGTGCGCCAGGTTTCCGCTTTCCGGTAGTAACCCCTGGAGTATGGTATGAGGATGTTGACAGTTATGGAATACGGCTTTCATCCCAAACCTGCCCTAGCGGTTGTGGGGGGCCGCTACAGCGTTCTGATTGTGAAATAGTTTCTACGCGAAGGTTTAGGATCAAGCACACCTGCACGGTTGCTGGCGGAGGCAATTGCACAACGCCAAGCTTTAACGGGACTTGCCCGCCGGGAACAGTTTCTGATGGGCTAGGATTTTGTTGCACTACCGGTTCATGCAGCACCGCTTTTGCCAGCCGTTGTCTCAGATTTGGCGGCGATTACGACTTTGAGACCTGTTCCTGTTCCGGTTGCGCGGAGTGCGCCGGTTCGCCCGTCCTGATTGATATTACGGGCAATGGCTTTGCCCTGACCAATGCCGCCAACGGGGTGCTTTTTGACCTCAACGGCGACGGCGCGCGCGAACGCTTGTCGTGGACTGCGGCGGGCGCGGACGACGCTTGGCTGGCCCTGGACCGCAACGGCAACGGCGCGATTGACAGCGGCGCGGAACTGTTTGGCAATTTCACGCCGCAGCCCGAACCGCCCGGCGGTTATATCGAAAACGGTTTCAACGCGCTCAAAGAATATGACAAGCCAGCCAACGGCGGCAATGGGGATGGGCGCATCAATCGCCAGGACAGTATTTTCGCGTCGTTGCGCCTGTGGCAAGACGCGAATCACAACGGCGTTTCCGAAGCGGCGGAGTTGCGCCCGTTATTGGATTTGGATGTAAAAGCTATTGATGTGGACTACCGCCCGTCACGGCGCGCGGATGAGTACGGCAACCGTTTCAAGTATCGCGCCAAGGTTTATGACCGCCGCGACGCCAGCGTGGGCCGTTGGGCATGGGATGTTTTCTTGTTGGGCGAGTAAAGACAAAACCGTATTTACCTCAACAATTGGCGCACGGGTTTAAACAATCCGTGCGCCAATTGTTTCGCCACAATTCGCCTTCGCGTTGAAACAGATAGGTTTAGTCCCGCCGCGCGTTGGCGCAACGCCCAATGAGAAACACGCCACCGCTTCTTGAATTTGACAGCGTGGCGGGGAAAGTTTAGCCTAGCGAATCGGTTGGCCGTCCTGATTTTCGTGTTACAACAAGACTTACCCATTGGCATTTTCGATAGCGGCGTGGGCGGTTTGACCGTCTATCGCGCGTTGCATGAGGCTTTGCCCGACGAGCATTTTGTTTATTTGGGCGACACGGCGCGTGTGCCTTACGGGACGAAATCGCTGGCGACGGTGGAGCGTTACGCCATGGAAAACGCGCGGTTTCTGGCGACACGCGGCGTAAAATTATTGGTCGTGGCGTGTAACACGGCGTCGGCGTTGGCGTTGCCGGCGGTGCGCCAGGCGGTTGCCTTAGAGGTCGCGGGCGTTATCGGGCCGGGGGCGCGGGCGGCGGCGCGGGTCTCGCAAACGGGGCGCGTCGGCGTGATTGCCACCGAAGCCACAGTTGCCAGCCACGCTTACGCCGAAGCCATCGCCCGCGTTGCGCCGGACATGGAAGTTTACGAAACCGCGTGTCCATTGTTTGTTTCTTTGGCTGAAGAAGGTTGGGCTGGGACGGATGTGGCGCGGCAAGTGGCGGCGGAGTATTTGCGGGAAGTCAAAGAGCGCGAAGTGGATACGCTGGTTTTAGGCTGCACGCATTACCCGATTTTGCGCCAGGTGATTCAGGAAACGGTGGGCAACGGTGTTACACTGA
>JAYVJN010000379.1:0-3135 GCA_043769325.1 Acidobacteriota bacterium | reverse complement strand
TTTTTGTTTTGGACGTAGGTGCGGACAAACTCTTCGTCGGATTTGGTCAGATAGATGATGCCTTCGATGAGTCCGACAATGCTGCCTATGCCGCAGGTTAAGACGGAGAAAGCGAGTTGAATCAGGCCCTCGTTAGTGTAGCCGAGAATGAATTTGTGGACGCCCAAGCCGCCCAAAAGAATGCCGCAATGCCGGCGGCCACTTTCTTGTCTGCGCCTTGCGATTTCCAGTCAACGGGGGGTTGTCCGGGTTGTTGTGTTTGTGGATACATAGTTTCAGAGTTTTCCTTTCGAGTTTAAGTTAATTTGATTTTACCGTCTGTATCGTCTATGTCGCGGTTAATGAAAACGGCGGAGATGAGTAGCAACAGCACGATAGCCAAAACGATGGCCTGTACGCCGTCAATGGCTTTGAGGCCGTAGTTGGTGCCCCATTGCCATTGGATAAACTTGGCCGGCAGCCAGCCGTTCAGCACGGGGAAAATAATGCCTTCGACAACTAGCAAAAGACAAGCCAACAAAGAGCGTTTGGCCGGTTTCGGGTAACGCGGGATGCGGAAGATTGACCAAAATAAGCCAATAATCGCCACCAACAATACCGGCGAGTGAAAAATCCAGTCAATCAAAAAGCGGTGCCAAAATTCACTAAAATAATTACCTGCGGTTTCCATTTAGTTTCCTCCCAAGGTTTAGTGTTCAGTCAAGCTTGAATTGGCGGAGCAAGTCAGTACCACCTGCGGGTTTTGCTTACATACCCACCCGCTACCGCAGGTGGTACTGACCCGCCCTCCGTTGACTGAATTAGCCAGTGGCAGAGTTTTTAGTTGGCAAGTTGCCGTTCGCATTCGCCGAAGACAAAATCCAGTAAGCCGAACACTCTTTGCGGGTCGGCGAGAGAGTAAGAAAGCGGGTCGCGGGTGAAAACCGGCCCGTCCAATTTGCCGAACTGCCAGGTGTGGCCGGTAGAAACGATGCCGTAAATCGTCAAAATCTCCGGCGCGTTCAGTTCGCGGCAAGCAATCATGCCGGCCAAACATTGGCCCCATCCTTCTTCAAAATCTTCGCGTTTGGCTTCGGCCACCGCCAGCAAAGGCCGCTTGACCAGGCGGTCAGTAATTTCGCGCGCCGTGTCCGCCGCCACGAAATAGTCCGGTTCGCCGGATAACCTGTCGTCGTAGCGCAAGTTACGGTTGACCCACAGTTTCAAGCGCGGATGCCTCTGCCAGGCTTTTCGCAAGAACGGCGAGATTAAACTTTCACGAAAATATATCTCGCTTTCGTGCGCGGCTTGCCGTTCCAAAGAAAAATTGAGGTCGGCTAAAAAGAGGGCCGGCAATTTCAAACGGCGGCTGGGCAGAAACCCTTTTTGCACAAGTTCCAACGGATACGCGCTGATAACCTGCTCAATGCTTTTGAAATCGCTAAACGGCATTCCCGGTCTTCCTTAATACAAATTGCCCTCGCGTTTGCGGCCCGTGTAGTCAACGTAAACTACTTTTAGTTCCGTGTAAAAGTCCAGCGAGGTTGAGCCTTGTTCTCTGTCACCGATGCCGGTGGCTTTGAAGCCGCCGAAGGGGATATGCGCCTCGCCGCCGGTGGTCGGGGAATTGATGTGCGTCATGCCGGTTTCGATTTCGTCCACAAAGCGAAAGATGCGGGCCGCGTCGTTGGTAAAAATCGCGGACGAAAGGCCATAGTCGCTATCATTGGCGACGCTCATCGCTTCGTCAAAATCCTTCACGCGCAAGACCGCCAGCACGGGGCCGAAAACTTCTTCGCGGGCGATACGCATATCCGGCGTTACGCGGTCAAACACTGTGGGCTGAACAAAATAGCCTTTGTCTAAACCTTCGCCCGTCGCCTTTTGTCCGCCGCATTTTAGCTCTGCGCCGTCTTCGCGGGCAATGTCCAAGTAACTTAGAACCGTGTTGAACTGGCCTTCGTCCACGCTCGGCCCCATACCGGTTAATGGGTTCGCGCCGTCGCCGATGACCAAAGCGTTGGCTTTTTCCACGAGTCGTTGCACAAATTCGTCGGCGATTTGTTCCACCACAACGGCGCGGCTGGTCGCGGTGCAACGCTGGCCCGTCGAACCGAACGCCCCTTGCAAGGTGCATTCCACCGCCAAGTCTAAATCGGCGTCCTCCATGATGACCACCGGATTTTTGCCGCCCATCTCGCATTGCACCTTCGCGCCGCGCCTGGAGGCTTGCTCGTAAAGCCTTATTCCTACTTCATTTGAGCCGGTAAAGGAAACCGCTTTGACCGCCGGATGGTTGATAATTTCGTCGCCTACTGTGCTGCCCGAACCAAGCACGAGGTTCAAGACGCCAGCCGGAAGCCCCGCTTCTGCAAAAAGTTCCACAATCCGCACGGCTGTCGCCGGCGTTATCGAAGCGGGTTTGAAAACAACCGTGTTGCCGGCCACCAAAGCGGGCGCGATTTTCCAGACCGGTATTGCCACCGGAAAGTTCCAGGGCGTCACGCACGCCACCACGCCAAGCGGTTGTTTAATGGTATAAGCGAAATTGGCGGGTAATTCCGAATGAATCGTCTCGCCGTTCATGCGCCGCGCTTCGCCCGAACAGAATTCCGCGACGTTGATGGAGCGTTGCACTTCGCCTCGCGCTTCGCCGATGGCCTTCCCTTCTTCGCGTGTAAGTAGTTGCGCCATTTCCTCTTTGTGCATTTCCAAAAGCCGCGCAAAGTCGCGCACGATACGCCCGCGCGTAGGGGCCGGCGTCGTGCGCCAACCGCGAAAAGCGTTCGCCGCTGCGTCAACCGCTGCCCGCGCCTCGTCCCGTGTGCATTGGCTCACGAGGCCCAGCACATCATCTGTATTAGCGGGGTTGATGTTATTGGTTGTTTTATCCGAAACCGATTCCACCCATTGCCCGTTGATGTAATTGCGATAAATTGTCATAAATATGCCCGATAAGTTTTATCAAATGCAGCGTTGAATATATCATAGGACGCGGCGAACAAAAGTAGAAATGAGTGAAATGAAACATAAAAACGAACCTGCTAACCTGCGTGACTTGCTGGAAACCCGCGTGGCGGCGCAACCGGACAAGGTTTTTCTTTACTCTGAAACCGACGGACGCCGTTTTACTTACGCCCAATTTGCAGCGGCGGT
>JAYVJN010000378.1:0-9838 GCA_043769325.1 Acidobacteriota bacterium | reverse complement strand
AGTGGTTTGACGCCCGCCGTCGCCGTGTATTTGGTGTGGCCGGCGCGCATGGCGGCAATGGCGGCCTCTTTGATGTTATCCGGCGTGTCGAAATCCGGTTCGCCGGGGCCTAGGTCAACCACATCCAAGCCTTGCGCGCGCATAGTTTGCGCTGCTTGCATAGCGGCCAGCGTGGCGGAACCTTGCATCCGCGCCACATTGTCGGAAACGGGAAATGCTTCGTTAGCTGTCGGTGCGTTCATAAGTCAGGGGTTAGGGTTTGGGGGGACAGGGAATAGAGAATCAAGCCGTCCGGTTTTACTTTTCACTTCCGCAGTTTCTCTTTCATTTGCGCCTCAACTATGGACGGCACGAGTCCGTTTATATCGCCGCCGAGTTGATAGACTTCTTTTACCAGGCGCGAACTGACGTAAGAGTACGCGCCCGACGACATGAGAAAAACAGTCTCAATTTCGGGCGCGAGGCGTCGGTTCATGTTTGCCATGTTCAATTCGTATTCGTAATCCGCGACGGCGCGAATGCCGCGCACGACGGCGGTTGCAGTTTGCGCGCGGGCGTAATGCGCGAGCAAACCGCTAAAAGTCTCGACGCGAACGCCGGGCATTGTTTGTGTAACTTCACGAAGCAATTCTATCCGTTCATCAAGGGAAAAGAGGGATGTTTTGTGCGGGTTGACTAACAGCGCGACCACGACTTCATCAAAAAGGCGGCAACTGCGTTCAATGATGTCCAGATGGCCGTTGGTTACGGGGTCAAATGAACCTGGGTATATGGCGCGTCGCATAACTTTAACGTCAAGCGTAAAAAACTCGTAAACTTAAATAAAAACTAGCACGAAAACGTACTAGACTTATAATAGCAAATGCCGTTCGGGATTGACAGCGCGTGGCGGATAGTTGACTATAAAGGCGACGGTGCTTAACGCGGCCCAAACACTGTACAAAACAACAATTAGTCGGCAAAATCACGAAATTGACGTGATTAGTGTTTTCTTTTCAGAATAAAAAGGAGTACTGCTTTTGCAAAGCGAATCAGCCGAACCAACCTTTAACCGCAGCTCCAGAGGCGAAACTGCGAGTCGTCGTGGTGGGCGTCCGCCATCCGCGATGGGTTATATGCTTGTGTCCGGTTGTGTTGCGGTGGCGTTGTTTTTTGTTGTGTGGGGCCTGTTGCAAGGCTCCAGCGAAGAAGCGCATTGGGCCGCCGCTCTCGCTGCTTGCGTGGTGTTACTGATTGCGGCTTCGGCGCGTGAGATATTTTTGCGGCGCGCCTGGTCGCGCCAAGTCTTGGAATTAGACGGACGCGCCCGGCCCGAGTCATTCAGCGGGCGTCCACGCGCAACCGCCGCGCCGGTTTCTTCATCGCGCAACACTGCGGCGGCGCGTTCTAATTGGAGCCATTCGGCGGCTTTGCGCACCGTGCAAAGAAATTCGGCAGAGGCCGAAGCAATTGATACGCCCGAAGCCCACTGGGAAACTTATCATCAATGCCAGGAGTATTTAGAAACTACTGAAGAGGCTTTACGCTCTGCCAACCTACTGGCTGAAAAGCGTGTTGTAATGCGCTCTGGACATGAGCGCGTGACGGCTTTGCGAAAACACCACCTCAAAGGCTGGGCGCGCTGTAAGACCAACGCCATCACTCAGGCCGCCAAGCACCGCGCCCGTCTCCACGATAAATTGGACACGGCGCAACAAGCCCTCCAAGTGCTGGAAACGGCCCAAGCGGAATACCCCGACGATGTGGATTTAACCAACTCGGCGGCGGCTGTGCGCGAATTTATGGCAGCGGCGAAGGTGGCTCATTGGCTGGAAATCGCTGAACGCACAGCCTTTCGCGGTCAACACCGCCGCGCTATTGCGCGTTATCGGGACGCTCTTTTTTACGTTTCCCGCGAAGAAATGGAGGATGAAACCCGCGACCAACTGGCGGCGCGTATTCAACGCGAAATAGTGGCTTTACGCGCTAAAATTCAAAATGTCCACGCCTTTGACGATGTGAGTGCAACGCCTCACACACAAACTACATCCAACCCCGCACACGAGGCATAAAGCATTGCGCCTACGTCAACATCAACATTCTTGACAAATACGTCCTAAAGCTTGGTAAGAGGGTGGAATTTGTCTGGCATCTCAGCCCGATTTGTGCCATGATGTAAGTTCGCTTGCAGCCGTTTGCCAAATACCCGCCGACGGGTATTGTGGCGGCTGAGTGATTATATCTCGCGTTGGTAAGCAAAAGTCTCTAGCTTGCGCGGTCTCATGTTGTGTTCCGCTCAAATTGCGTCGGGAGAAGTTTCATTATGAAAGCAAAAGCATTTGTTATAGGTCTGTTCTTGGTTTGCGGTTTAACCGCCGTTGTCACAGCGCAGGATATCACTGGCGGCGTTGCGGCTGGCCCGACCATCGCCGGCGTTGATTCGCAAGGCATCAAAAATTACCTGCTCGGCCCCGGCGATACGCTGGATGTGCGCGTCTTTGGTTTGCCGGAAATGAATTGGCTGGGCGAAGTCACGAGTGACGGCACGATTACGTTGCCGTTTATTGACGCGCCGATTATGGCGCAGTGCCGTAGCGAAAAGGATGTGCAAAAAGACATCGTCATGGGCTACACGAAATTTCTCAAAAGCCCGCAAATCAGCGTCCGCATCACTAATCGCAGCAGCCGTTCGCCGGCCACCGTCTATGGCGCAGTGAAAGTGCCTTCGCGGGTTTCGATGCTGCGCGGCGTGCGTCTCAATGAGTTAATTGCCGTCTCCGGCGGTTTGACAGAACGCGCCAACGGCACAATTCAGGTTTTTCACACCGAGAAAGTCCTGTGCCCTTCCTCCACTGACGAAGAAGAACCGATTTTCGACGACAATGGCGGTGTTATTCTCAAGTTGTTCCGCATCAACGACCTGTATTCCGGCAAATCTGAAAGCAATCCTGTGATTCGCCCAGGTGATGTTGTAACAGTGATGGAAGCTGAACCGATTTATTTAGTTGGCGGTGTCGCCACTAATCAACCGGTGCTGGTGCGCGATGGCTTAACATTGACCGAAGCTCTGGCGCAAGTCGGCGGCGTCCAGCAAGACGCGAAAATCACAGATGTTCGCATCCACCGCGCCAATAAACCAGGGATTGGGCTTTCCTTACGCGAACGCACCATCATCAAAGCTGACCTCAAAGCTATCGCCGCGAAAAAGCAAGATGACATTTTGCTGCAACCTTACGATATTATCGAAGTGCCGATGAAATCGCGCTGGACGCCCGAATTATTATTGCGCGATTTGACCGGCGGCTTGCTTGGAATTCTGCCGCGCTCGAATTTGCCGGCTGCGAACCCCCGCGTGATACGTTAAGGGCAATATTTTTTATTTGAAGGAAGTTTAAATGGCAAATACTAACGACACCTCAACCAAACGCAACCGTTGGCTGTCAGTTGCCTGGGTGCTTGGCATTGCGCTAGTCATTATTATCTGTTTGGCTTTACAGCAAACAGCATTGCTCTATGTACTTAGCACTGTGAGCGTTACAGTCTTGTTGCTGATTGTGGCAATGGCCGACCTCGGCGGCGGGCAAGAAAATTCTGCCGAGCGTTAAGTCGTAATCTTGTAAGAAACCAAAGCATTATGCGGCGCGGATTTACTATCGCACTTTTGCTATTTTCCCTGTGCTGTTCGTTTCAACCTGTTGGCGCATACACTTTGCGCTATACGGACACGAGTGGCGCGGTCAGGGTTCGCTGGCCCTCGAATACGATTACTGTTACCTTGTCTTCCTCGCTGCTTGAACCGCCGGCCAACCTCAAAGCCACTGGTTCTGAAGCGCAAACGGCAGTTCTCAATGCGTTACGGCGTTGGGAAAAAGCTGCGAATATCACGTTTGTCGTAGCCGGTAGTAACAAAGCCGGTATCGCCGGGGGTGATAATGTCAATCTGATAACAGTCGCGCACGGGCCTGAAAACGCCAAGCTTTTTACCGGCATTCACGCACGCGACGTGGCCCGCGCACGAACCTTGCACGATGACAACGGGGCCTTAACCGAAGCCGACATCGCGCTTAACCCCAGCCAACTATTTTCTACCGACGGCACACCCGGAACCTACGACCTGGAAGCTACTTTCGCCCATGAAATAGGCCACTTGTTAGGTTTAGGCGAGTCCAGTGTTATGGGCGCAACGATGTCTCCGCGCCAGGGCTGGAACGGCCTTTACCATTCTGTGTCGTGGGCCGGACGCACGCTTTCCGCCGACGATGTGAACGGTGTGGCCGCGCTTTACGGCCCGCGTAACGAGAACGAGCCAACCGGCGTGATTTTTGGCAACTTAACCTGGCCCGGCGGTCAACCCGCCGCCGGTGTCAATGTTTGGGCCGAAGAATGGCGAACGGGCCGGGTCATCGCGGGCGGCATCACTCTTAGTAAAGGCGAATACCGGCTGGAAGGATTGCCGCAAAGAGTAACTTACCGTGTTTGCGCCAGCCTACTCTCAGGCCCCTTGTCGCCCGCCGATTTTGGCTTGCCCGCGCTTGATATTTCGTTTGGTTACGCTGAGGAAGTGCGGTTGGTCACGCTTAATAGCGCGCAAATATATGTGCCTAAACAATTGCGTGAACCTTCCGGCAAAACGCCGCAACCCTCTCTCGTTGGTTGGAACGGTGAACTGGCTGATGTTTCGCTTGCTTTGACAGCAGGTCAAACTTACACTCTATTTCTGAGCGGCGCGAATCTAACGGCAGATAAATTAGACAGTATCAGCGTCGGCTCGCCTTACTTCAAGGTTTCGCAAAACACGATTAAGTTCTTGGACGACAAGGCTTTCACGGGTTTGGCGGGGCCGGTGTTAAGTTTTTCGCTGACCATCAACGCTGACGCGCCGGAAGGGGATTACTCGCTACGCTTGGAAAATTCTGCCGGCCTTTCTTTGTTGCCTGGCGCATTGACGGTAGAGAGCGCATCTTTCGCCCGTCGTCCTAGCGCACCCAAAGGCTCAGACACATTAGCCGCCAAGCCACATCCCGATAACCTGCTTAATGGCACTGCTATACTGCTTTCCGACACCACAGAAGGCTCTTTCAAAGAAAAAGAATAGACCTCCTAAAACATTGAATTAGTCATTCGTGTGAAAAAATACTTGGTGTAGCTGCGACACTGCTGCCGCCATATCTTTGTCCGCGACCACAAAAGTCAGATTGACGCTTCCCGCGCTATGTGTAACCAAGGAAACATTGATGTTTTCCAGAGCGGCGAAAATTTTGGCGGCGAGGCCGGAAGTGACGCGCAAGCCTTCGCCGACGACGCAGATAACCGCTTGCTTAGGTTCAATTTCCACCTCGCCCAGCCGTCCTAGTTCGCGCCTGATGGCAGTTAAGTTTTCGTCGCTCTCCAGCGTCATTGAAACAGACGCTTCCGAAGTGGCGATAACATCAATTGAAGTGTGGAAACGGTCAAAGACTTCAAAGAGCGACCTTAAAAACCCCCAATGCCCAACCATTCGATCAGATGTAATCCGCAAAACGGTAACGTCTTTTTTGTGCGCAATGGCTTTGAGCAATTGCGGCGCAGTGTTAGTTGCTGAAGAAATGGTTGTGCCGGCGTTTTCTGGTATAAAAGAATTTAGCACACGAACGGGAATTGCTTGCTCGATGGCGGGTTGAATTGTCTGCGGGTGCAACACTTTCGCGCCAAAGTAAGCGAGTTCAGCGGCCTCGTCGTAAGACATTAGCGGCACGGTTCTGGCTTCCGGCACGAGTCTTGGGTCGGCGGTCATAACACCCGGCACATCCGTCCAAATTTGCACTTCGCGGGCTACCAGCATCGCGCCGATAATCGCCGCCGAATAATCCGAACCGCCGCGCCCCAGCGTCGTCGTCTTGCCGCTGATGGTGGCGCCGATGAACCCCCCCAAAACCGGAATTGCGCCTTCATCAATGACCGGTAATAATTCCGAGCGCGTATATTGTCCGGTTTCTTCCCACAAAGGGGCCGCTTGGCCGTGTTGGTTATCGGTTACGATGCAGAAGCGCGGATCCACGAAACGCGCCGGTAAGCCGTGCGCGTGAAGCACTAACGCTAATAAATTGGCTGCTAGGTATTCACCGTAAGCAACGATGGCGTCTTGTAAAATCGGACGGGGCAACAGTCTTTCGCTGGCGTCTTGGAACAGATTATGCAATTCGGCGCGAGTTGTTTGAGCGAGACGGGCAAAGGTAAGTTGCGCCGCCTCATCAAGAAAGTGCCGGGAAACTGCAAAGTGCCGTTCCAGTTGAGTTTCCAGCGTCTCGCGGGCCTTGACTGAGCGGTTATTGAGCGCGTCTTGGGCGCATGAGAGCAGGGCATCCGTCATTTTGGTCAGGGCCGAAACAACCACAACAGGCTGCGCTTCACGGAACAAAATGACAATCCTCGCCACCCGCGCAAAGGCTTCCACGCTGCCGACGGATGTGCCGCCGAATTTCATTACTGTCGGATTTAACACCCTTTTAGTTTACCAGAACCCAAAGTCTAATGGTCAAAAGTCAAAAGTCAAATATTTGCGTTCGGTTGGATTTCAACCCCCAGCCCCCAACCCCCAACCCCCAACCCCCAACCCCCAACCCCCAACCCCCTATTAGGATTTGAACCTTAACAAATCTATCCCGAAATTCTGAATTTTATACCCAAGTATTCTCTCCGTAGTGTCTAACAGCTTGGCGGCTTTGGCTTTATTGCCATGCGCTGTTTTCAGAGCGTCTTGAATTAAATCGCGTTCGTAGGCTTCGATGGCGTTTTTTAGTGAAACCCGCGTAACCGTGCCGGAAATTTCGGCGGTTTGCAGAGAGGGTGGCAAATGATGGCCGTGAATGACGTTAGTGTCGCAAACCAAGACGGCGCGCTCAATGACGTTTTCTAGTTCGCGCACATTTCCCGGCCAATGGTAACTCGTCATCATATCAATTGCCGGGGTTGAGATGCGACGAATGCGTTTGCCGTGTTCGCGTTCGTACTTTTCGAGAAAGTGTTCAGCTAATAATAAAATGTCCGGCTTGCGTTCACGCAAGGGCGGGACAAAAATGGTGAACACATTGAGACGGTAGAACAAATCTTCACGAAACTGCCCTTCGGCGATGGCCTGTTCCAGGTTTTTGTTGGTAGCCGCTAAAAGTCGCACATTGACTTTAATGGTTTCCGTGCCGCCCACGCGCTCAAACGAACGCTCTTGTAAAACGCGCAAAAGCTTGATTTGCATGGCCGGCGAGATGTCGCCGATTTCATCCAAAAAGAGCGTGCCACCGTCCGCTAACTCAAAACGGCCCTTCTTGCGGGCCTGTGCGCCGGTGAATGCGCCTTTCTCATAACCGAATAATTCGGATTCAAGCAAAGTCTCAGGTAGGGCGGCACAATTGACTTTAATAAAGGCTTTATCGGCGCGGTTAGAGTTATAGTGTAAGGCTGAAGCGAGTAATTCCTTGCCGGTGCCGGACTCGCCCAAGAGGAGGACGGTGGTGTTAGTGCGGGCCACTTGCGCTACTTGTTCATAGACCTGGCGGATGGCGTTGGAGGTGCCGACGATGTGGCTGAAATCGTAACGCTCGCGGAGTTCTTGATGTAAATGACTGTTTTCGTCAGATAATTTCTGCCGCTCCGCCGCGATAGCGTGCTCGATTCGCAAAGTTTGGGCGATATAGCCCGCGACGATATTAAGAAATTGCGCGGTGTACGCAAAATCCCGCCCTTCCTGATAAAAGAAATCCGCGCCCAATACGCCTAAAGTCTTGCGCCCTAAAGAAATAGGAAGGCAGAGAAAGCTCATTTCTTGCCCGTCAGTTAAGTGTGAAGGCGAGTTTGCAAGCATTGGCTCACGGCTTGTCTGTGGCACAATCACCGGCTTTCCGCTGGTAATGACCTGGCCCATGACGCCCTCGCTCTGCCGATAAAGAGCGCGTTTAGCCGACGCGCTGAGGCAATAACTGGCGGCCATCCGCAAGTTTTCGTCATTGCCTTCAAGCAACAAGACATAACCGCGAACTAAACCGTGAAACTCGCCCAAGAGCTCTAAAGTTCGCGGCAGCACGACGTTCATTTGCGTTGTGTCGCTGAAAAGACGGCTGATTTCCGCCAAAGTAGCCAATTTCCGGCGCATCTCGCGTTCAGCCGCCGTCATGTTTGAAGCCAAAAAAGACATAGTAAGTACCTGAGCATAAGTTGCGGCACAATGCGGAAGCTCGCACTTAGTCAAGGGCGCGGTAGCCGGCCGGGATTACGTCGCAAAATTTTTGCTCATCTGTTTAGTAAAATCGGGCTCACAAAAAGCCTAAACCCATCATATTGTCAAAGATTCGCGCAGGTCAAGAGAAATCAAACACAAATGTAAGAAAACTAAGCTTTCCTACGCAAATGTAGTAATCTATCGGGCGGGCTTTCTCACAAGGTAATGATGATTGGTGAAAGTGCAAAAGTAAACCTGATATTAAACCAACCATATAATTCGCGTGTGATTCTTTGAAACTCGTTAGAGTTACGCCTTGAGGCGTGATTGGCGTGGCGCAAATTCAATTTACCGGCTTGAGTCGTCACGTTGAAGCACGCATAAATGCGTAACTCTAACTTTCTGCGCGAATTATGCACAGCATCAATTATTACAAATTTGTAGGTGTAGCATAAAGCATAGACATAATTGTAAGTTTTATTTGATTGCTGTGCCTCTGGATGGTGGAGAAACTGCGCGCAGATATTCGCATTTGGCTGCCAAATACGCTGCAACTGCTTGTTTTAGAGTGGTTTAACATTTTTGCCAAGTTTTCTGGCACGGTAATTGAATAGCATAAAGTTAGCAACCGGACTTTTGGGCTGCTGCATGACATATTCCACACAAATGACCGATAAATTCCACACGGGAAGAAAAACAACAAATGAGTGTAAAAGATATTCTGAAATTTGCCGCCGACGAAGGCGTCAAGTATGTGTCCGTGCGTTTCACGGATTTGGTAGGCTCTTGGCATCATTTAACTTATCCGATTGGGCAAGTTGATGAAGATACTTTTGAAAACGGTTTTGGCTTCGACGCTTCCAGCTTACGCGGGTGGGCTTCGATTCACGAATCGGATATGCTGCTCATCCCCGACCCTTCGCGTTTTTGGTTGGATTCCTTCCGCGATGCGACAACCTTGTGCATTATCGCCGATGTGGTTGACCCCATCACCCGCGAAGGCTATTGGCTTGACCCACGCGCGGTGGCGAAACGCGCCGAGAGCTATCTGAAATTCACGGGCCTGGCGGACACCGCCTATTTCGGCCCTGAGGCCGAGTTTTTTGTGTTCGACAACGTAAAGTTTCACAACAACCAAAACTCTGCCGGTTTCACCGTTGACAGCGCGGAGGCGCATTGGAACAGCGGCGCGGGCTTCGAGAGCGACCTTTACAACGCGGGTTATCACATACGTCCGAAAGAGGGTTATGTGCCGGTTTCGCCGCTTGATACGCTGGCCGATTTACGCGCCGAGATTGGCGACGAACTGGCTGCCGTCGGCATCAACGTCGAATGTCTGCACCACGAGGTAGCCACCGCCGGTCAGTGCGAGATTGATTTTCGCTACGACGACATGGTGACAACCGCCGACAACCTGCAATTGTTCAAGTACATCGTCAAAAACACCTCTTATCGCAACGGCAAATCGGCGACCTTCATGCCCAAGCCTTTGTTTGGCGACAACGGCAGCGGGATGCACGTCCATCAATCCTTGTGGAAAGACGGCAAGCCGCTCTTTGCCGGCGACGGTTACGCGGGCCTGTCCGAGATGGCGCGGTTTTACATCGGCGGCTTGCTGAAACACGCGGCGGCGATTGTGGCCTTTGCCGCGCCCACGACCAACAGTTA
>JAYVJN010000377.1:0-8962 GCA_043769325.1 Acidobacteriota bacterium | reverse complement strand
GGCTTCGACGGGCTTAACCGCCGCGCCGGGCCAACAACTGGCGGGCCGCGAGTTCTACCGCTTGGCCTACGGCGCGACGCCGCAACGCCTCGGCGACGCCGCGCGCATCGCCAAACGCGCCACCAACGACCCCGAAGTGCGCTCCACTTGGACGCTCTTCGCCGACCCCACCCTCCTGGTGCGGTAACTCAACGCGCCGAGCCCTGCTCCCACAGGCCTGGCGTCACACAACCCACGCCGAACTCCCAACGGCGTGGGTTCTAACCAAACTCCCGCAGGCAGCACAACAGAAAAAGGCGGCAACACCAAAGTTGCCGCCTTTTTTTATCCCTCAGCTTATTCGACACAACGCAACCGACAACGTGGCAGGGTTACTTTATGACGGGTTTGTCGTAAGATGGAAATGCTATACCCAACATGAAGTAAAAGGATGAGCCCACTGTGACGCTTAAACCATTTTCCGCTAAGTCTGCCAGCTTTTGTTCAGCGTTAAGCAGCCCCTGGCGGTTTAAGCAAACCAATGACGAGGCGTGGTTGCCGGCGCAAGTGCCTGGCTGCGCGCACCTGGATTTGCTCAGACAGGGCGTCATTTCCGACCCTTTTTACCGCGCCAACGAACGCGAAGCGCAATGGGTAGAGACACGCGATTGGGAATACCGCACGGAATTTATCGCTCCGGCTGAATGGCTGCGGTGCGAAAATCTCGCCTTGGAGTTCGCTGGCCTGGATACCTTCGCCGACGTTTACCTCAATGGTGAGTTGATTTTACAGACGGATAATATGTTCGTCGGCTGGCGCGTGGCGGTACGCGAACTCTTGCGCGGCGGCCAGGCCAATGATTTACACATCATCTTTCAGTCGCCCATTAAGCGCACCGCGCCGCTCTACGAGAATTCGCGTTTTCGTTATCCGGCGGTCAACGACCAAGCTGAAAAACAGGTCAGCGTTTATGCCCGCAAAGCTCCGTATCATTATGGCTGGGATTGGGGGCCTCGGCTGGTGACATCAGGTATCTGGCGTGAGGTGCGGGTACATGGGTGGAGTCAGGCTTGCTTAACCGCATTAAGCATTAAGCAACTATCGCTTAACGCTAACGAGGCGCACTTAGAGGCGGCAGTGGAGATAACTTCCACTTTTACCGGCGCGGCAGAATTACGCTACCGAATTAATGACGCAACTTCTTCGCTTATCCACACAACTACGTTCAATTTACGCCCCGGCGCGCAAACTATTACGCTGCCAATAACTATCTTTCACCCTAAACTGTGGTGGCCGAATGGTTTAGGCGGACAACCTCTTTATACTTTGGAAATTGAACTGGAAACCCCACGCGGTGGCGACACGGCCCGGCAACGCTTGGGTTTGCGAACTTTGGAAGTTGTCAATGAACCTGACGCGCTTGGCGAATCTTTTTTTGTGCAGGTCAATGGCGTGCCTGTTTTTATGAAAGGCGCAAATTATGTTCCACCGGATAGCTTCCCCCCGCGCGTCACGCGAGACCGCTATAAGCAAATGTTTAAGGATATGCGCGCGGCGAATTACAATATGTTGCGTGTCTGGGGCGGCGGCTATTACGAGGACGATTACTTTTATGACCTGGCCGATGAAAACGGCATTCTAATCTGGCAAGATTTCATGTTTGCTTGTTCGCTCTATCCGGCAGACGAAAAGTTTCTGCAAAACGTCGAACGCGAGGCGGTTTATAATGTCAAACGTCTGCGCCATCATCCAAGCCTCGCGTTATGGTGCGGCAATAATGAAATTGCCGTCGCCTGGAAAGAATGGGGCTGGCAACAGAATTATGGCTACAGCGAAGATGATAAAAAGGATTTGGAAAAGGGCTACTCCGCGATATTTGACGAGGTTTTGCCCAATGCCGTGCGCCGCCACGATGCCGGACGATTTTACTTCCCCTCCTCACCAATAAGCGGTTGGGGCAGTCCGGCGGAATTCACTCGCGGTGACAACCATTTTTGGGGCGTCTGGCACGCGGAGTGGCCTTTCGAGGATTATCAGACTTATATTCCGCGTTTTATGAGCGAGTATGGTTTTCAATCCTTCCCTGATGTTGTCAGCACAAAACGCTTCGCCACGCCCGATGACTACGATTTATTTTCCGAAGTGATGTTGCACCATCAGCGAAGCGGCAAAGGCAACGCGCTGATAAAACGATACTTAGATGAATGGTATCGCCCGCCGAAAGATTTCCCGGCCTTTCTGTTCGTCGGTCAATTGTTGCAAGCGGAAGCCATTAAAATAGCCATTGAAGCCCATCGCCGCGCCAAGCCTTATTGCATGGGCACGCTTTACTGGCAGTTCAATGATTGTTGGCCCGGCGCATCCTGGTCAAGCGTGGATTACTATGGGCGTTGGAAAGCGTTGCATTATACGGTTGCGAAAGCCTACGCGCCGATTCTCGTCTCGCCTATACTCGAAGGCGGGCGTTTGGGCGTCTATATTATCTCAGATGAATTGCGCCCGCGCGAGGCCACCTTAAAATTGTGTTTGCAAAAATTTACCGGCGAAACGCTATGGTCTGACGAACAGAGGGTCAACCTGGCGGCTAATTCGTCACAATTACAATGCGACGAAATGCTAGCGGCCTTTTCTGGTTGGGACGAACGGGACACTTTTTTTCACGCCGGGCTTTGGGACGGCCCGACGCAACTCTCCGCCAACACCCTTTACTTGACCAAACCTCGTTTTTTAGAATTACCTGCCGCCAAACTGCAATGGGACGTGAAACCGGATGCGGGCGGCGCGCGAATTACTTTGCAGACAGACACGCTGGCTAAAAATGTCTATCTCTTATTACCTGACGACGAAGCGGCACAGTTCTCACTTAACTATTTCGATTTATTGCCGAATCGTGAAATATCAGTAACTGTAAATTCCGATTTTACGATTGAGGAAATTGCGGCTAAACTGCAAGTTATTACGTTGAGAGATTCTTATACCCCTTAGCAGGTACGCAACTTTATGAAAAGACGCGACTTTATCAATAACAGTTTACTGTGGACGGCAACTCTGGCGGCTACCCACCAGGCATCTGCCTACCCCACAGCCAAACGAGACTTTGCCGAAGAAGAAGCCACGCTCGGAGAAATGCAAACAGCCCTTCGCTCCGGCGCATATCAATCCCTGGATTTGGTCAAAAAATATAAGTCTCGTATTGAAGAACTTGACCGCAAAGGCCCCAGCCTCAATTCCGTTATCGAACTTAACCCGGACGCCGAGGCGATTGCCAAACAGTTAGATATGGAACGTAGCCAGGGACGCGAGTACGGCCCGCTGCACGGCATTCCTATTCTCGTTAAAGACAATATAGACACTGCCGATAATATGATGACCACCGCCGGTTCGATGGCACTGGCTGGCGCAAAACCCTTGAAAGACGCTACTATTGTCGCCAAGTTGCGTGCTGCCGGGGCCATCATCTTGGGCAAAACGAATCTTAGCGAATGGGCTAATTTTCGCTCCACGCGCTCAGTTAGCGGTTGGAGCGGGCGCGGCGGTCTGACCCGTAACCCATACTCGCTCAATCGTAATACGTCTGGTTCCAGTTCCGGTAGCGGCGCAGCAGTCGCCGCCAATTTGTGCGCCGTCGCCATTGGCACAGAAACCGACGGCTCTATCGTTAGCCCCTCTTCTATTAATGGCATTGTGGGTATCAAACCGACAGTCGGTTTGGTTAGCCGCACCGGTATCATCCCGATTTCCCAAACTCAGGACACCGCCGGCCCGATGGCCCGCAGCGTCATTGATGCGGCAATTCTTCTGGGTGCCCTTACAGGCATTGATAAGGAAGATTCCGTCACCGAGAACAGCGCCGGCAAACTCTACACAAACTATGCCAAGTTTTGTGACGTCAATGGTTTACAAGGGGCGCGCCTTGGCGTGGCGCGAAAATTCTTCGGCTTCCACCCAGGCACGGACAAAATTTGCGAAGAGGCGATTAAATTACTTAAATCGCGCGGCGCAGAAATTATAGACCCCGTTGATTCCGACGGGATGTGGAAGTTTGGCGACGCGGAAATGGAAGTGCTGCTCTACGAATTTAAAGCCGGTATAACTGCCTACCTGACTCGCCTAGGCCCCAACGCGCCGATGCGAACATTGTCTGACATTATCACCTTTAATGAAAAAAACAGTGAACGCGAGATGCCCTATTTCGGCCAGGAACTATTTATCCAAGCCATGAAGAAAGGCCCTTTGACAGAGAAAGCCTATTTACTTGCCCGCGACAAATGCCGTCTGGTAGCGCGCGCGCAAGGTATTGACGCTATTATGACGAAGCACAAACTTGACGCTATCGTCGCGCCTACCGACAGTCCGGCTTGGAAAACCGATTTTGTCTTGGGCGACCATTACGTTGGGGGCAGTTCCACGCCGGCGGCGGTTGCCGGTTATCCCAGTATTACCGTGCCAGCCGGCTATGTCTCCGGCTTGCCCGTCGGCATCTCCTTCTTTGGCCGCGCATACAGCGAGCCAACGCTCATTAAATTGGCTTTCGCCTACGAACAAGCCTCTAAAGTACGCCGCCCACCCGATTTCCGGCCTAATGTGCCGTAAGTAACAGACCAAAAATAAAGCAACCCACAATGCGGAAGCCCGCACTTTAGTTCGGGCGGAACACATCACACACTTGACGTAGTGCGTGTTTCCGCAAGATAGTTGATGGGTTAGGTTATTTTATTTGCGTTACTAATAATATGGCTAAACGACGCTTGACAGGCCAATGCCCGCATTCTATACTTAGCGTTTTGGTTGCTTGCGTGTATGGCAACCGTGACCACCACAGATTTTTACGGAGAGATTAATGCCTAATCATAAATCAGCCATCAAACGTGTGCGACAGACCGAGAAACGCCGTGCGGTCAACCGCAGCAACCGTACTCGCCTACGTTCAGCAATAAAGAAATTGCGCACCGCGCTCACTGCCGGCGACGCTACTGTTTTGCAGCAATTGTTACCTGAAACCGTGTCTCAAATTGATAAGTCGGTGCAAAAGGGCATCCTTCACCGCAATGCCGCTGCGCGCTACAAATCGCGTTTATCTATTCACGTCAATGAAGCTGTAACTAAATAGTTTCTCATTATCAATACTTTCCTAAGAGGCAAGCCATTTCGGTTTGCCTCTTATTATTTTGCGGAGAAATAAAGTTTATGAGCTACCAGCCATTTGCCGCTATGGATGACATTTCCTCTTTGGTGAGTGCTTTTGAGCAATGCCAACTCACGCCGGACGAGTTCCACCACCGTGAGCACCTGGCTGTCGCCTTTTGGTACTGCCGTAAATATGATGAATCTGCCACACTGCCAAAGATGCGCGATTCCCTACACAATTTCCTCTCCCATCATGGCCTCAAAATGGGCTATCATGAAACTATCACAGCATTTTGGATACTAATGGTGCGGCGGTTTATCAAAGACTCCGGCAAGCTTGCGGAGTTGCAAATTGCCAATAACCTGATAAACGAATATGGCGGCGGCGAGATACTCAAACACTATTATAGTAGCAAATGTTTAGGCAGAGAGGCTGCGCGTCAATCATGGCAACTCCCCGATTTACAGGCTTTATAGAATTTAACCGGAATAAGCAAAAAAAGTTCGCCACTGACGCAACTCTGCCCGACGCTCTCCGATAAGTTAGAGTGTAAGAAATAAACACCGGCAACAAGCCGCGTATAAATTTACAAAATTACGCAAATCGCGGGCGGGCTGGATAACTTAAACTCAAGTTTAGCGGAGGATTATCATGGGAATCGAAATGCAAGGCAACTTCAATTTTAGTTTTGGCGGCGCGGGCGGCGGCGGTGCCATCAACAATTTCATGCCGGGTGGACAGAATGGCATTGCCAATCTTTTACCCCCAGGTGGAATTGGCGGCCAACAGCGTTCGCAATTGTTGGGCGCGTTGGCAGATTTGTTCAAAGCGTTCGGCAGTATGTTTGGCGGCGGCGGTCAAGGTTGTGGACAACCGGGCCAGGTTTCGCCCCCTTCGCCGAGTGATTGCTTCCCTTCCGGCCAAGGTGGTCTGAAGAAAGATGAAAGCGGTTGCGTCACCACACCGGGCGGCTACAAAATTGAAAGCACCGGTCAATATGACTGGAAAATCACTTCACCCGAAGGCAAGGAATCCACGATTACCGGCGACCCGCACGTTAAGGACGGCGACGGCACTAAGTTTGACATCAAAGCCGACACTACGTTCATGCTTCCTGATGGCACCAAACTTGACTTGACCTGCAAAGATTTGGGCAACGGCACTTCCGTTTCTAAAGACCTGACAATCACCAACGGCAATGACCGCGTGCAAATGACCGGCATGGATCAGGGCAAAGGCAAAACGGGTGAAATCACTAAAGACGGTTTCGACCACGTCAACGATTTCGCCGCCAAGCAAGTCTTGGTGATGAGCAAAGACGGCACTGACTTTTACAAAGACGGCAAAGAAGTCTTGGGCAATGAAAACGGAGCCGATACTTTCAAATTAGGCGACGCCAACCCTGACATCCAGAACCCAGGCCAAATGAACGACCTGTCACAAATGCTGATGCAATTGCTGCAAATGTTGTTCGGCGGCGGTCAAGGGCTTGACCAACTCGGCGGTGCCAATCAAGGTGCTAACAATCAAGACGCCGGAGCTGCCAATGGCAATGGTCAACAACAAGATGCCGGAGCTGCTAACCAGCAGGGTCGGCCAGAGCAAGGCGGTTTACAAGGTATGCTGAAATCCTTGATTCAACTGTTCCAACTTCTCTCGCGTCTCGCTTCGTTGTTCCAACAGTTCAACGGCGCGCGTCCGCAAACCGCTAACGTCTAAGTTTAGCGGAAACAATTTTAGAGGCGTTTGCTGCTGTTCGATTCAAGGGGCCTGAAGAAAACAGCTTGGCAAACGCCTCTAAATGCTTTACTCTAAAAACTCACCAACAATTTAAGGAGTGCGCCATGTCGCAAACATCACAACAACAGATTCACATCCCGCCCCAACTCGCCAATGCGTTGCTTCAGGGCGATGTAACTTTAGGCCAAATCACCGGCTTGGAGCAGAAGAAACTCTACGAAATCGCCAACGTCGGTTACCAGATGCTCACTTCGGGCAAATTGGAAGAAGCCAAGACAATTTATCGCGGCCTCGTCGCCATCGCCCCATATGACAGTGTGTTTCACTGCCATTTAGGGGCCGTCTATCATCGCTTGGGCGAAACTGACGCCGCCTTTGAAGCCTACGAACAGTCCCTCGCCATCAATCACGCCAACATTGACGCGCTGGCCGGACGCGGCGAAATCAACTACCTGCGTGGCAAGTTTACCGAAGCCACTAACGATTTCAGGAAGGCGTTTGAACTTGACCCCAACGCCCAACGCCCCAGCACGCAACGCGCCCGCGCGCTTGTCTGGTCACTCAAAGAATCTTTGGAAGCCCAAGAAAACGCCGAGCAAAGTGCAGAAGCCCGCACGAAGTAAGGGCGTTGTATAGTGTGGTCTGCTACGCCCTTACTAAGCCGTCAAGCTGCAAACTAATAGTTCTAACTGTAAGCGCGGCGTTGCCTGAGATGTCTTAACTGCTAAATCGGCGGCGGCGATAAGGTTTATGCAGCGTTCAAGCTCTTTAGCATCGCAGCGGCGGGCCTGTGTTAAAAACTCTTCGCGTTTGTGATACGGCATCGCTACCAGACGAAACACTTCCTCGCGGGGCGCGCCGCGTTGCTTCAATTCTTTCGCCAGTAGTAGGCGATGGTAATGACTTGCCAATAAACCCAACAACATGACGGGTTCGGCGCGGTCATCCAATAACAGCCGCAAAGTTTGCAATGCGCGTGGGCGGTCTCGGGCCAGCAAATTGTCGCTTAAAGCGAAGTTTGAAAGCTCACGCGAACGCCCGACCAGCGCGTCAGCCAATTCCCAAGTAATTACCCCATTGCCAGCCGCCGCCGTCGCCAACTTATCCAATTCATTTGCCAATGTCCGCACATCACTGCCGACCATGCCAATGATGTGCGCCAGAGTGCGGTCATCCAATGAAACTTGGGCCTCGCGCAGATGCCGCCGCGCCCACTTCTGTAATTCAATATCAGAAAGCGCGGCAAACTCCACCGCATAACATTTTTCCAACAAAGCCTTTGCCAGCCGCCGCCGCTTATCCAATTCATCCGCGACAAAAAGCACAACGGTAGTTTCCACGGGGTTCGCCAAATAACGCAGCAATGCCTCTTCGTCAGCCTCGCGCAGTTTGTGGCAATCTAACAAGCGCACAACCCGATGCCCGCCCATCATCGGCAATTGTTCTGCTGTCGCTAAAGCTTGCTGCACATTGGTTTGCGCCAGGCTGTAAACCGTGTCATTGAACGCGCGCAAAGGCGCATCCGCCAACGCCAAATCTGTCAAGGTTCGCGCCGCCGCGTCACGCAGAAAACTCTCCGGCCCGTGTAATAGATATAAATTCTCCAAGCGTTTCTGGCGTATGGCCTGGCGCAAATCATCAATTTTTCTAACCGGCATAACAGATAGGTGGTTTTTAGTTTTTAGTTTTTTAGCGGCATCACGGGCGAGACAGGTCGGTACCGGAAGCGGTAGCGACGGGTCGCCATCAGCATACCACAGATGTTATGGCGACCCCTCTGGGTACTGACCTATCAATTGAATTAGCTAGGGCTTATTCAAAGTATGGGTAGAGCATCTCCTGTTATCAGTTATCAACTATCAATTATCATCTATTATGGCTAAACCGGCGTTGTGACCGTAATAAATGATAGATGATAGTTGATAACTGATAACCACAGCCGGCGTGAGGTTGCGGTCAATCTCTCCAAAGAGGTGGCCTGTCGTTATTTTCCTACTTTGAATAAGCCCTATTGAATTAGCGAATGCGGAGCGTCGGATCGCCAAGCAGAATCCAGGTGCGGCGCACTTCACGGTCATTTGTGGCCCGTTTTGCCAAACGCACGGCGTCACCCAA
>JAYVJN010000376.1:0-3641 GCA_043769325.1 Acidobacteriota bacterium | reverse complement strand
AGGTTGGCAAGGCGGGAAAACCGCGCCAGCCTTTATTTATAGGTTAATGCCAAAGCGGTTGCCATTTTTACAAGGCGCGCTCCAGGAAAATCGCGCCTTCAACCGGATTGTCGTAATAGGGCGCGATTTCTTTGAACCCTAACCGCTGATAAAGCGCGATGGCATCATCCATTTTGCCTGGCAGCGTGTCCAAAACCATACGGCGATAACCGATAGCGCGGGCTTCTGCCAGCAAAAACTCTGCCAATTTGCTTCCCCAACGCTCACCGCGAAATACGGGGCGCACATAAAGCCGCTTCATCTCGCAGGTTTCATCATCAAGCCCGCGCAAAGCGATGACGCCCGCCGTAGCTGCGCCGTTTGTCGCCAATAAAAGACGGCCCGAAGGCGGCGCGTAACGGCCCGGCAGCGTCGCCAATTCTTGGTCAAAGTCTTGAAAACAGAGGCTAAAACCCAGCCATTCGGCGTACTCCGAAAAACACGCGCGGGCCGTTTCAATTTGTGCGGTGGTTGTTGCCTGAATAATTTGCCACATTTGGCGTTAAGCGCGTAGTTCAGGAATAGTTTGCCCCTTTGGGTTGCAAACCGGATTACTGAGATAGTTGCTTATTCCTGTTTCAGTGTCGGGCCGTCCCAACTCCACAGGCTGAGAGGGCGCACCCCGCCCCAATATGTTGAGAGCGGCGTTATGGTCGCGTTGGATAAGCAAATGGCAATTAGCGCATTCAAACACGCGAACACTGAGCGGCATCTTTTGACGATGCCCGCAACCGCTACAATCTTGGCTTGTGTAGGCGGGATTGACTTTCTCAAACGTCCGCCCGGCGTTTTCAGCTTTGGCTTTCGTTAGGTTGAAAAAGTTACCCCAGGCCACATCATTGATGGCTTGAGCGAGATGGTGGTTCTTAACCATCCCATTGATATTCAAGGCTTCGACAAAAATACTATCAAAGCGGTTTACAATATCACGCGAAATTTTGTGATGAAAATCTTTACGGCAATTACCCACGCGCTCATGCTTGAGGGCAACTACGCGACGGGCTTTGCGCCGGTTCGCGCTACCCTTCTTTGTGCGGGAAAGTCTTTGTTGGGCAAGTTTAAGTTTAGCCGCCGCTTTCTTCAAGTGGCGCGGGTTGGGGATAGCCTCACCGTTGGAGAGCGTGGCAAAGTCTGTCAGGCCCGCGTCAACCCCGACACTCAAGCCGGTCTTGGGCAAAGGCGCGGGCTTGTCCATCTCGCAGACCAAGCAGACGTACCAACCCGAAGCGCGGCGCGTTATCCGCAATTGTTTGACCTTACCTGCAATGTTGCGCGAAAGACGGACGCGGCAACTTCCCACGCCCGGCACGGTCAACTTGTCGCCGTTGAGCGGGCAACCGCGCTGTGTCTCAATTTGTTGGCTGAAAGTATTATAGCGGTCTTTACCCTTAAAGCGCGGAAAGCCAGCCCCTACGCCAGGTTCTTTAAGTCTGCGAAAGAAAGCGTCAAAGGCCAAGTCCAATCTTTGCAGCACGTCGGTTTGAATACTGCGCAAGATAGCTTTGGCGGCGGGGAGTTCAGCGCGGGCCTCAGTGAGTTGGCGCGATTGCTCAAATACATTGAGAGACTTGCCGCTTTGCCGGTAGTGGCTGATGCGTTGCTCAAGGGCGCAATTCCAGAGCAAGCGGCACTCGTCAAGCGTGGCTTCACAAGCCGCCGTGAACTTTTTGTGAGGGCGCAATTTGAACTGAAAAGTCTTTGTGCTAGGATTCGTTTTAGCCATGCCGGAAACTCTGTTAAGTTACGGTATCGGTTAGGTTTAAGGAAAGATTGGAGTCTCTTCTTAAACCGTTTCTATTTTACGCCGTAGCTCACTGCAAGTAAAGCAGCGGCACGTTAAAAGCCGCGCCGTAAGGCACGCGCTTAACCGTTAGAATGCCGGAAGCCGCCGCCGCCGATGGCTTTCCGGCGGGGTCGCGCAGAAGGACGCGCTTCTATAAAAAGTATTGCCAATAATTGCGGCTGCGGGTTATGATGAAGTAGCGGTTACACGCCCGCGCCCCGCCTTTTTCCTCTCATCTCGTAATCATAGGGAGAAATCTTATTTATGAAAAGCAACCGTTGGTATCTTGGCGTTGTTTTGCTGTGTTTATGCGTTAGCCCGCTTTTTGGGCAAGCCATTAATAGCAGTGATTTAGAGAAACTCAGCCACCGCGCCAAGCCTGACAAGCCCGCGCCGACTGAAAAAAGAGACGATTCTTTTGGAAATATTCTGCTCCAGGCGGCGGGTGAGATGAATGCGCCAACGATGTCCGATTGGGTGGCTATCGCGCCGGTGGGCGAGAAATTTAAGGTTTCCATGCCGGGCCCGGCGCGCGTCGGAGTTGTGGCAAATATGCCCGCAGACATACCGCGCCTGTATGCTTACGGCACACTGGGGCGAGGCGCATTCTTTACTGTAACGTCTTTGCCGCGCTATGCTTCGGGCAATGGAGCGCCGGGCGTATTGAACGACCAAAAGCTACTTGACTTGCAAGGCAGTATGGTTGATTTGATAAACCAAGAGGCGCAAAAACAGGCGGGGACAAATGGCAAACTGCCGGCGGGAACGGGCGCGTTTTATGACGGGCGGATGACACAAAACGGGCACACGTTTCACCAATACCACTTCTCTTTACCGGAAGGGAAACACTATACGCGCATTTACTTTCAAGCAGATAGGGCTTATGTAGTGACAGGTTTCGGCGAAAATGAAACGTTGGTCAAACGCTTTGTCTCATCTTTCCGCCTGGGCCCCGTCAACCGCGATGCCGCAAAAAGCAATGTGCAAGAATTGCTGGTGCCAGAGATTACACCTAAAGCCAACTAAAATACCCATGAAGCCAGTAGGCAGCAGGCAGTAGAAAAAGAGAAATGCTGCTACTGGCGACCCCGCCGGAAAGTCATTGGCGCAGACAGGACGGCGGCGGCGGTTCGCGCCTGTGTTAGCGCAACGCGGCTTCTTACTGCCGGCTGCCTGCTGCTGGCTGCCGGCTGCCGCGTTGCGGCCTGGTTATGCAGTCAAAGATTGGACACGGGCCTTAACTGCCGGCGCGCCGGAGGCGCGAGGGAAATTAGCCGGCGGTGGTAACCGCCGGAAACTGGCGCAAAACCTTTGTGCTCCGGTAGGAGCGCGGGAATAAAGGTTGCTCCCGCGTCCCTCACGGGACGCCACGCGCTGCGGTGACGGCTTCCGGTGGTTACGCTGACGCTCCACCACCGGCTAATTTCCGCCGTGCCTCCGGCACAAAGAGTTATCCAACCAAGCCCAGACATCACGGCTGCGTAACGTGAGTAAAATAGAAACAGCGCAAACGCGCCGCTAAACGTCGCAACGAATAGCAGCACGCTTGCGCTGTCTATAAAATTTCCGGCTAAGTTAGGCGGTGAATGACGAACCGCAGCCGCAGCTTCCGGTGGAGTTCGGATTCTCAAAAGTGAAGCCGGAACCCATCATGTTGGTCGTGTAGTCAATGGTCACGCCGTTTAAGTATTGCGCGCTGAACATATCCACGAACAGACGAACGCCAAACGCATCAACGATGTGGTCGCCGTTGCGCGATTCTTCTTCGATGTTCAGGCTGTACTGAAAGCCCGAACACCCACCCGGCACAACGCGAACA
>JAYVJN010000375.1:0-5516 GCA_043769325.1 Acidobacteriota bacterium | reverse complement strand
CCAGCCCTTGACATATTTCATCTGTGATGGGATGCGGCGTTCGGCTAACCGCCGCGCTCCGGCTCGTTCCTGAGCTTCGCGCAATGCCTCTTTTTCTATCGCGGTGAAAAGGTCGGGGCGCGTCTCGCCTAACCATTGCGCCGGTTGAAAAGAGAAGCTTGAAACGCTTTCCAAAGCGACGGCGCGGCGATAGGCGGCGTGGTTATTTTCATCGCGCAGACTCGCGGCCAGATCGCGCCGGCTGGATAACACGCAGACACTACACGAAACGCGGGTGTTGCCGTTGACGCGATAGGCGTAATGTTCTTGAAACCCGTGTTGGCGGTGCGTGAGCCAGACTTGCTCAATCTTCATGTCGGCGATGGCGTTCCAGTCCCGCGCTTGCCGCCCGTTCTTTCGGGTGAGAGCCTTATTGATTTGTGAAACCGGCTTGGCGGCCCGCGCCGTTGATTCCTCGCGCCGGATGCCGACGGCGTTGATGATGTTGCCTTCGGGCCAACGCCGGCGCAACGCCTGGGTGATGGGCGCGACCTTCAATTCAGAAGTGCAGAAGCGCATTCCCGCGCTGGACCAGGGGCTGATGAGCGAGACGCAAGACAGATTTTGATAGCGGGCGCGGTTGTCGGCCCAACGCTGCTCCCAGCGTTCCAGCATCCCGCCTTTGGCCCGTCTGACAATAACCAGTTCAACGCCCAACTTGTCGGCCAGGCGTTCGCATTGCGGCAAGCTGTCGGCGTGTTCAATCGCGCCTAAATCGGCGTGAATCAGTAGCACTTCGCCTTGATGTCCAATCTCGCGCAGAAAGGGAATTAGCAGCAAGGCCAGGGCGTCGGAGTCCTTGCCGCCACTGACGCCGAGGGCGATGTTGACTGGCCCGCAGAGCAAGGCGGCGATTTCCTCGTCGAGAGCCAGGCCGTAGCGTTCTCCCGTCCTGATAAGTTCGTCAAAGTTTCGCATGGTAAACTCTTCTAACTGCGCTTAAAGGCAGCTTCTTCGCGTAAATAAGCGGAGAGATGGCGGGCGTTCTGTTTGACAAAAGCGCGGGCCTTTTCCAGGCTGTCCGTCTCTCCCCGGCAACCGTATTCCTCGTTGCGGAGATAGACCCTACCGGCGGGACTCCAACGGTCGGGCCGTTGCACGATTTGCAACTCCCAACCATGATGGTCGCGCTCGCTCAGGTAGGTCGCCAACCGATGTTTTTCCGCGCTCCGGCGTAATTGTTCAGCGCTCACGATGCGCTTGGTGGCGCAACAGATCAATTCATTGCCGGAAAAACCGCAGCAATCGGTTGAACCGCAATGCGGGCAAGGAACTCGCCCGAAATATCCATCTAAACCAAATCCACCCATCTTCTTATTCTCCTTCGCACAATTATTCAGTTTTCTCTTTGTTCTTGCCGTTCATGGCAGCCAGCCCATTTCCCGCGCCGCGTCGGGCGTCGTCGCCCACGTCGCAAAGTAGGTAAATTCGCCCTTCCGGTCCGTGCCGTCCTCGACGGCCACGCGCCCCACATATTTCACTTTCAGCAGCTTGAACCAGGCCGCGATAAAGTACCCTCAGAAGGGCGGCCAGAACTGGGCCTCGTCCGCGCTCTGCGTCGCTTGCAACCTGCGTCCCGCTTCCCAAACCCTTTCCAGTTGCACGCGCCTGACGCCCGCGTCAATTCTTTTCGCGCCGCGTAATCTCATCTCGTTCGCCTTCCTTTCCGCGCTCTTTCGCCTGTCGGCTAAAAAGGTAATTCGTCTTCGTCAAACCGGCCCGCGCCGTCCGCCAGGTCCGGCTCAACCAGGCCGGCCCGCGCCGCTTGCGCTTTGCGCCGGTGATAACCCGCGCGGGCCTGTTCCCGCCGCCGCGCCGCCCGTTCTTCATGGCAGACCGGGCAGAGCAACGGAGCGCAACGCCGTTCCTTCAACTTGCGTTCGTCGCGCCGCGTTCCGGCCCACGTCCGCACGCATTCAAAACTCAAACCTGCCGCCGCGATAACGCTCGTCAGACGCGCCCCTTGTCCGTTGGCGTGCTGCGCCAAACGCGCCGCCAAATCGTCGGCCCAACCCAAGTAATGGCCCGCGTGACGGTATTTCTCCGAAAAATGCAAAAGGTAAATTGTGCCGTTGATAGCCCGCCCCATGAATTTCTTTCCCCGCTCCAATTTCTTTCTTCGTGAACCGTAATTCACTTTACATATACTAACATAAATGCTAATATATGTAAAGGTCAAAGGCGAGAGCCAGACCAAAAAAACGAGTTTTTTGGAGAAATTTTCTAACGGCGAAAGGAACTATATGATGACAAACACACCGGAACGGCTGACGGCCAACGCAATGACGGAACTGCCTTTATTGCGGCAATTCGTGCCGCATCAACAATTGCTCGGCGTCTTGACGGCTGAAGGGGAAGAAAGCGGGTTTGCGGAGACAAAATTGCTGGACTTGGCGAACCTGGTCCGCGCCATGCCCAAAACTTACGAGCAAGACGGTTTGGGTCAAGAAGCTATCGCCTATCTCCACTATTTCGGGGGCAGCGCGGATTTTTACATCACGGAAAAGGACATGGAGAGGGAGCAACTCCAAGCCTTCGGCGCGGCGAGCTACGGCGGCGGCTTGGGTTTGGAACTGGGCTATATCTCCTTGGCGGACCTCTGCGCCCATCCGCTCATGGAGTTGGACTTTCACTATAAGCCGCAAACGCTGCGGGAAATTTACGCGGCACGGGAGGCGCAAGAGAGATGACCAATGGAGAAGGCCAATTTATTCAGCAAGTGACTTGGGAAAACTACAAGCTGGTTTTGCCTGAGCGTCTGTGGGAACAATTTCGGGCGATGGCAGACCGCTCCCGCGCCCAATGGAATCCTCTTGTCTATGTGGACGGCATATTGCGCTGGGCGCACGCCGATGAAAATTAAATTACGATAACCATATGCCGTTCTCGCAATACCAACAATTAGCGCAACAAGTGGAGAGGGCAAAAGAGCAAGCGGTTGACGAGTTGCTGGCCCGTTTAGCGGCTAATCATCCCTTCTCTGCGCCCGCTCCGGCTTTGCCGCAGAGCCGGTTTTTGCGTCTCCTGGCCTTTTCCGGTTTGAGGCATTGGAGCGTCCGCGACAAGTTGGAACAAAAAGAGAACGAATACCTGGCGAATGTGGCATATGTCTTACGCCACTCGCAGAACTTGGAGGTTACGCTTCGCAAAATTCTCCAATACGGCAACATCAAATCGCGCAAAGGGCAAACCCCGCAGTATTACCGCAAAGTGCCGGCGGCGGATTTGGCGGTCATCGCGGCCTTCCTCAAGGAATAAAACCATGCTTAATTCTATCGTTTCCTACCCGGAGCGCGGCCCTTACGGACGGGCCGCTTATCGCGGCAACACGAGCGGTTATTTAGTCCGTGACCTGCTCAACTTCTTCCAGCCGGCCTACTTCGTGGACCCGGCGGAAGGCGGCGGCACAAGCGGCGACGTGGCGCGGGAAATGGGCGTCAAGTACACCGGCCTGGACTTGCACTCCGGCTTTAACCTGTTGCGTGACTCTCTTTCCCAACGGCTGGCCGGGCAATCCCCCGATTATGTCTTTTTCCATCCGCCGTACCACGACATCATTCCTTACTCCGGCGCGCAGTGGGGCGGGGAAGCCCACGCCGATGACCTCTCACGGTGCGCGACATATGAAGACTTCTTAATCAAGCTAAAAGCAGCCTTGTGCAACATTTACGAGGCGTTGGCCGGCAATGGCCGATATTCCGTGTTAGTGGGCGACGTGCGCCGGCAGGGGCAATACTTCAGCCTCCAGGCCGACTTGTGGCAAATCGCTCCGGGCGTGGGCGAAGGCGTCATCATTAAGCAACAACACAACATGGTTTCCAATCGTCGAACATATACGGGCCGCTTTATTCCTATCGTCCATGAATACGTCCTTACCTTCCGCAAGGATAGGTTGTTGTTCGGCCTCTTGGATGCGGCTTTGCAGGTCAGTAAACGCCTGGAAAGGCTCTCGCGGGCCAATTCGCGGGGGACGATACTAAACGCGCTGCACCGGCTCGGCGGGGCCGCCAGTCTCGCGGAAATCTACGCGGCCATTGAGCGTGACGCGCCGGACAAGACCAAGCCGCGTCCCAACTGGCAAGCGCGGGTGCGGGCCGAGTTACAAAAGCACTTTCTACCTGTGGAGCGCGGCGTGTGGGCTTTGCCGGCCCGTGCCGCCTGACGCTGCAAAACTACCCCTTCTCCCGCGGGCCGCAAATTAAACCTTGCCTTTCCTGTAGTTTCTTGTATAGAATCTTCTCCCGTTAGTGCAATAACGCGATTTACCTGAACTTTTGGTTGGGGAGGTAGAGGTGTGGCTTTTCCCTCGCCGGCGGCGGATAGTATCGAAGAACGCCAACGCCGCGACGGTGGAACTGGCCGTGCCGACGGCGGCCACGCTGGAATTGTTGGGTTACGCCAAGGCCGGCGTGGAACGCATCTATCGTCCGGGTTACGCTTATCGCCGCGCCGGTGTCACTTTGAGCAATTTGCAACCGGAAGGCCAGCTTACCTTGCCGCTGTTTGACCGGGAGGCCTGGTTAAAAGGGCAGGCCCTGGCCAAAACGGTTGATGCCATCAACGGGCGTTGGGGCCGGGACGCGGTGCGCTACGGTTTGACTAAAGAGAAAGCGCAGAAATGGCCGTCGCGGGCGGGGCGGCGCAGTCCCCGTTACACAACCTGCTGGCCGGAATTATTTGCCGTCTCCTCGCGCTGATTCAAGGCAATGGCAAATCGGGCCGACCTCAATACCTCAAAATGACCTTGTTTCAATCCGCTTTCAACGCGGCTATGTCCCACACATAGTGCTGTGGGTGGCGTCCACAGCTGAAAAGTTTCAATCCGCTTTCAACGCGGCTATGTCCCACACTGGGCGGCCAGTCCGAATTTTGTGGCTGCCCTTTGTTTCAATCCGCTTTCAACGCGGCTATGTCCCACACACCGTTCTGGTGGTTTCATCCGTCCACGCCAGTTAGTTTCAATCCGCTTTCAACGCGGCTATGTCCCACACGGACTTACCGGTGTCCGACGGGGGTCGCTTCGTTTCAATCCGCTTTCAACGCGGCTATGTCCCACACTGAGTCATCGTTGAGATACCAACCGTGAGAGTTTCAATCCGCTTTCAACGCGGCTATGTCCCACACCGCGATTGCCACCGCGATTCTGTGGTTTGGGAAGAGTTTCAATCCGCTTTCAACGCGGCTATGTCCCACACGAAGATATGTTTTTTTTCATCACGATACTGGTCTTGTTTCAATCCGCTTTCAACGCGGCTATGTCCCACACGGAGCGTGCCCAGGAAATGCTGGATCGGGGCCAAAGTTTCAATCCGCTTTCAACGCGGCTATGTCCCACACTCCCTGGTCTGTTTTTTAGTGATAGTGGGCTTAGGTTTCAATCCGCTTTCAACGCGGCTATGTCCCACACCTGGTGTAGTCGGGCTTGCGGTAATGCAGTTTATGTTTCAATCCGCTTTCAACGCGGCCGCGTTGAAAGC
>JAYVJN010000374.1:0-3229 GCA_043769325.1 Acidobacteriota bacterium | reverse complement strand
GCTTGTTTTTTGACACAACGACAGTGGCCCGCTAAGATGCCCGCAAGTCTTTTTATACAAACCAACGAGGGAGTTTTCCGTCATGTCGCTGTTTCCGATTCCGAGTATGCTGCTCAAGCAACTTTATACCTTTGGCAGTTTGCAGAATGTGCCAACGGGTATTCGTTTCGCGTTAAAAAATCGCCTGAGCGACGCCCAGCTAACGGGCCTCACCAGCATTAAAATTAACGGCGCGGAAGTCCCCCGCGAACGCCTTTCATTTGATTTGGGCGAGGGCCATCTGGTGCCGCCGGATTACGCGACGGAAGCCGAACCGTTGGCGTTTCCTCTGCGTAAATCATTGTGGTTGCAGGCCGACATCGGGCCGCTTGCGCCTGGCAAGTATGAGATTGAAATCGGTTTTAAGGCCAAGCCTTTTGGCGCGTTAAAGTTCACCGTAGAAGACGCCATCGCTGAACAACAAAAATTCGACGCCCGCATCCCGCGCGACGACACAGACGATTACTCCGATTCCGCCATCAAAGCGCGGCAAGCCTTTGTCGAACAATTCACCGGCGTTAAGTTGCATCACGTCAACAAATACTCGTTTGACCCGCACGCCCTCAAAGGCAATTGCGAACACTTTACCGGCATCGCGCAAATACCCATCGGCCTGGCCGGGCCGCTTAAAGTTGACGGCGAATTCGCGCAGGGCGACTTTTTGATTCCGATGGCAACTAGCGAAGGCACTTTGGTTGCTTCCTATAATCGCGGCATCAAGGTTTTGAATCTCTCCGGCGGCGTCAAATGCACCGTCGTCGCGGACGCCATGCAACGCGCCCCCGTGTTCGTCTTTGACGACGCCCGCGCCGCCCGCAAATTCGTCACTTGGGTTGACGACAATTTGCCCAAAATCCGCGAAGAAGCCGAAGCCACTTCGAGCGTCGCCAAGCTCAAATACATTGACCCTTACACCGCTAACAAGTTCGTTTACTTACGTTTCAATTACTCGACAGGCGACGCCGCCGGACAAAATATGGTCGGACGCGCCACCTTTGCCGCGTGCAGTTGGATTCTGGACAACTATCAGGGCGTGGCGCATTTTTACCTCGAATCCAACTTTGCGACGGACAAAAAAGCCTCGCAAATCAACATCATGCGCACACGCGGCAAGCGCGTCACAGCGGAAGTGACCATCCCGCGCAACGTGCTGATTGAAAATATGCGCGTCGAACCAGAAAGCATCGCTTACCATTCGCAGGTCGCCAACGTCGGCGCGTTTCTTTCAGGCGCAAACAACAACGGCGCGCACTCCGCCAACGGCATTACCGCCATGTTCATCGCCACCGGGCAAGACGTGGCAAACGTCTCGGAATCATCGGCGGGCGTGGCCTACTGCGAAGTGACCAAAGAAAAGGATTTGTATATGTCCATCACCGTGCCTTCGCTCATCGTCGCCACGCACGGCGGCGGCACGGGACTCGCCACGCAACGCGAATGCCTCGAAATGTTGGGCTGCACCGGACGCGGCACGGTCAACAAATTCGCCGAAATCGTGGCCGGCGTCGTGCTGGCCGGCGAAATCTCGCTGGCCTCCGCAATCTCCTCTTCCGATTGGGTTTCCAGCCACGAACAGTATGGGCGGAATCGGTAAGCCAGTAATGGAGAATGCAGAATGGAGAATGAAAAACCATCTGCTACGAAGCGTCTCGCAAAAGCGAAACATCTGGCGTTGGGAGAGAAAATTGGGGTTATCACTATCGGCTTGGCGGTAGCTATAATGGCGGCGGTTGGGTTGAAATCGTGTTACCAGCGAACAAAGGCAATCGGGCCTTATAGACACGAAATTAGCGGCAAGATTCTCGACAAGTTCACTAAAACATCCGAAACAGAACAAGGCACGTTTTATTCGCGCCGCTTGCTGATTGAAGAAAAGAACGGCAACTTAATTCGTTTACCCGTTTCCGAAGCAGTCTGGCAAGAGGCGCAAATAGGCCAATGGTTTATACGCGACGCGCACGGCGTCCGTTTTTCTGTCCTCAAACCGCGCCCGCCGGTTGATTTCCCGCCGTCTCCAAACGCCATGCACACGCCCGAAACTTGACGGTTATTAGCGGACATTGAATCTACTGTGTAGCGCAAATCTCAGCCCCAACAATAACGCAATTGCGAAACCGGCCAGGTACAAATAGAGAAATCTGGCTTTGGGCATATTGCTCTCCAACCACCGTTCGTAGTTCATCAAACTGCCCGTAAATTCAAGGAAAAGCGGTAGGCAGACGCCGAAAACGCCAACCACAATCATGGCTTTGCCGCCGGACTGTTCGTAACCATTGCCGCGCCGCCACAAACGCAAAAGCCCGCCCGCCAATGCCAAGCCGCCGAACGCGGGGATAATTTTCTGCGGGTCGCCGCCGGTTGTGCCGCCGCCTTTAACCGCCACCGCCAGTAAGATAAACCACTGGACAAACGCGCCGCCGATAGCCAGTAAAACGCCGGCCATCGCCCATTTTGACGCTTCTTGAAGCCAACCACCTATCATTCTTCGCCTTCTTTCTTTTTGCCGCCCGTCAATAGTTCGCGCACGACTTCCGCGCCGGGAATAATCTTTTCCCACATCTGCGGCGCGGCGGCGGCGGCATCCAAAAGGCCGCGAAAACGACGGTCAAACTCATCTTTGGTTTTCATGTAGGCGTCAAAACTCGCCGAAAGGTAGTTGCGGAAAAAGTCCTGCGTGCCTTCTTCGCGGGCGCGAAGTAACTGCAACAGAAACGGCACGGGCAAGATACTTTTTTTATTCTTCTCTTCCTCTAAAATCAACTGGATGAGGACGGATTTGGTTACGTCCTCTTTCGTCCCGGAATCTACAACCTGTATATCATTTCCGTCGCGCACAAGCTTAACTAATTCTTCGTAATTGACATAGCTCCGCGTCTCGGTGTTGTAAAGGCGGCGATTGCCGTAGCGTTTGATGATGAGCGGGTCGCCTTCAACAGCGGCTTTTTTCTTGGGCATAATTCGGGCAGAATACCATAAAATTT
Organism: Acidobacteriota bacterium; assembly: GCA_043769325.1. GTDB lineage: Bacteria > Acidobacteriota > Blastocatellia > Pyrinomonadales > Pyrinomonadaceae > JAYVJN01. Next base: position 209 of record JAYVJN010000374.1, on the reverse strand, counting down.
TACCAAATGTCTATAAATCCTTAATTGCTGCGTTTGCGAAATACCATCGGTAATTTTATTGGCGAACAAATGTTGTGCGTGGCTATCTGTGCGGCGATGCCGCCCGATGTGCGGAAAGGCTGCGCCTTATAACGAGAAAAATATAGCCACAATGCGGAAGCCCGCACTTAGTCAAGGGCGTCGTCTCAAGCTGCGCCCTTGACTAAGTG